>JBBSGQ010000006.1:0-23118 GCA_038253965.1 Acidimicrobiales bacterium
CCACCTCGCCAACCAGATCGACGCGCTCCTCAAAACACACCCGCGAGCCCAGCGAGTCGCCATGGACTAGACCACCTCACAACGGGAGCCCGGTGCGGGATTCCGTGAACAAAGGGCTGCGGGATAACGGCGGCGTCGACAAACGGCGCCTACGCCGCCAAGCAGGCGGTGCGACTCGCCCGGGTCTTCGGTGACGAGGGGGTCACCTGGTTCGAGGAGCCGGTCTCCTCGGACGACCTCGACGGGTTGCGGACGGTCCGCGAGGCGATCGATCTGGATGTGGCTGCGGGCGAGTACGGCTACGACCTCGTCTACTTCGAACGCATGACGGCGGCACGAAGTGTCGACGTCCTGCAACTCGACGTCTCGCGCTGCGCAGGCATCACAGAGTGGTTGCGCGCCGCTGCGGTAGCTGCAGCTCATGGCTTGGAGGTGTCAGGCCACTGCGCCCAGTCGCTCCACCTGCACCCTGCCTGCTCGGTGCCCAACCTGCGTCATCTCGAATACTTCGCCGACCACGCCCGGGTTGATCGATTGTTGTTCGACGGCGTTGCGGACCCGACCGGCGGCACGCTTTCCCCGGACCTGTCACGACCCGGTGCAGGGCTCGAGCTCAAGGCCGCCGACGCAGATCGCTATCGACGCACCGCGTGATCTCCGCCCCAAGTGGTTACACGGAGGACGGAGAGAAGCGGTAACCAATGCCCCACACCGTGCGGATGAGCATCGGGTGGGCCGGATCCATCTCGATCTTCTCCCGAAGCCGACGCACGTGCACGGTCACCGTGGCGGTACCACCGACCGAGTACCCCCATACCGCCTCGAGCAGGTGCTCTCGGGTCATGGGCGCATCAGGGTGCATCAGAAGGTAGGAGAGGAGCTTGAACTCGAGCGCAGTCAGGAAGACGGGACACCCACCGACCTCGACCCGTCGTTGAACGGTGTCGATCACGACCGGTCCACCGGTGAGAATCGGGGGCTCTGTCGACTGGGAACGCTTCGGGCTTCGTCGCAACACCGCTCGCACACGCGCAAGGAGCTCGAGCGGCGGCATCGTCGTGGTGAGGAGGTCGTCGGCGCCGGCTTCAAGTGCAGCGATCCCGCTGCGCAGGTCACGCGATGTCGTGAACACGACGAGCGGAACGCCGACATCCTCGCGAGAACTACCAAGCGAGGTGACTGAGCGCGCGTCGGCGCCGGTCACGTCGAGGATGAAGGCGTCAACGACATCCGTCATCCCCCTAGTGACCTGGTCGGCCGCGCCGATGAAGCGGACGCTGTAGCCGGCAGCGCGCAACGTGCTGATGACCGCCACGGCCAGCTCCGGAGCGCTTGCCACCACCGCGATCTGAGGCTGCGGAGCTGGCCTCGGCCCAGCCGAGGCCGGGCACTCACTCACCGCAGCCCCGCCTGTCTCCGCATGTCGTTCCTACCGTTGGGATACGCGACGCTGGCTTGGGGACGGGCTCATGTCGCGTCGGGCTACCCCCCGGCGCACTCGCCCAGAAGCAGATGCTCGCAGGTCGAACTCCCAGCGGCACGGAGAACGTCACGACTTCTGCTGCATTGCGACGTTAGGGTTCCTACATGATCAGTACTGATCGCCTGGCTGTGCTGTTGGCTGCGGCACGAGCCGGAAGCTTCGCCGGGGCGGCGGAGATGCTGTTCCAAACCCCGTCTGCCGTGTCGCAGCAGATCGCCACGCTCGAGCGCGAGGTCGGGGCGACGCTGTTCGAGCGCAGCCGCCGGGGGGTCCAGCTCACGACAGCCGGCCAGGCTCTGCAGCGTCACGCCGAGATCATCATGAACCGCCTTGCTGACGCCCGATCCGAGATCGAGGCCCTGATCTCGGGCGAAACCGGACGTTTGCGGTTCGGATCGTTCCCGACTGCGACCGCCAGCTTCGCCGCCTCGGCAGTGGCGATCTTCCAGCAGCGATACCCAAAGGTGGAGGTTCGCTTCGTCGACGGCGAGCCATATGAGAACTTTGCCCGCCTGAAGATGCGGGAGCTCGATCTGGCCGTCGTGTTCGACCTGAAGAGTTGGCCGGCGTACCGGACTTATGAGGGCCGACCGGTCGGCTCGGAGAGCGACGTGGAGCTAGTCGACCTCTGCGAGGATCCGTTCCTCGTCATGCTGCCACCTGATCATCGCCTCGCAGCCAGGCGTGACCTCGAGCTCGGCGATCTTCGCGATGAGCGCATCACCGGCAGCTCGAACGACTGCGCCCCGTGGGGCGCCGATCTGCGCCACCTCTGTGGCGAAGAGGGGTTCGCACCTGTGCTCGAACCGCTCTACAGCTCTGCTGACTTCCAGGCTCAGCAAGCCTTCGTCGCCGCTGGACTGGGGGTCTCGCTCCTTCCCACGCTCGCTCAGGTCAACGTGCGCCAGGACATCATCCTGCGACCGCTGCGGGGAGGACCGATCCGCCATGTGCACGTCGCCTTTCCCACCGGCGCCTATCGCTCAGCGGCAACGACGGCGCTGGTCGCCATTCTCCGCGAGCTCGCTCTCCCACTACGACAAATGACCGAGGACAGCGCTCACGAGGCGAAACCGGCTCGCAACGCGTCCTCGGCCTGAGTGATCGCCCACGCCGCGTTGACCAGACCGATGTGGCTGAAGGCCTGCGGGTAGTTGCCGAGCAGCTCGCCGGTCGCCGGCTCGGCTTCCTCACCCAGCAGTCCGACGTCATTGGCGTACGCGGCGGCGCGCTCGAAGATCTCCCGTGCTGGGTCGAGCTCTCCCGCGAGCGCCCAGCACTGGGCCAGCCAGAAGCTGCACAACAGAAACGTCGCCTCTTCGCCGGGAAGGCCGTCGTCGTCGATGTACCGGTAGATCAGCCCGCATGGCGCGGACAGTTTCGATGCGATGGTGTCGATCGTCGCCCGCATACGAGCGTCGGTTGCGGGCAGGAAACCGGTGATGGCAAGCATCAAGGCGGAGGCGTCGAGTCGGTTGCTGCCGAAGGACTGCGTGAAGGCTCCTGCTTGTTCGCTCCAACCGTGTTCGAGGATCGCCTCGCGGACCGTCTCGGCAGCCGCAGCCCAGCCCGCGGCCCGCTCCTGCACTCCGAGCTGGGCCGCCAAGCGGGCTGCACGGTCAAGGGCCACCCAGCACATGAGCTTCGAATGAAGGAAGTGCTGCGGCTCTCCTCGAACCTCCCACATACCGCGATCTGGAAGCTGCCACGAACGCGCCGCTGCATCAGCCAGTCCTGCGAGGAAGCCGACCGTCTCGGCGTCGAAGTCGACGATCTGCTCCCGATAGCGATACACGGCGTCGAGCACCGCCCCGAAGATGTCGTGCTGGTTCTGCTTCCACGCGTCGTTCCCCACCCGAACAGGGCGGCTGTTGCGCCAGCCGGAGAGATGGGGAAGCTCTCGCTCGGAGAGGTCGTGCTCACCGCCAACGCCGTACATGATCTGCAGGCCTGACGGGCTTCGCGTGCTGCGCCCGGCGGCTCTGGAGATGAACGAGACGAACCGACCCGCCTCTTCTGGGCAGGCCGCCACCCAGAGGGACTCCATGGTCATGCTGGCGTCGCGCAGCCAGCAGTACCGGTAGTCCCAATTGCGACTGCCGCCCTCCTGTTCGGGCAGCGATGTGGTCGGCGCCGCGATGACGGCGCCACTCGGCCGGTAGGTAAGTGCCTGCAGAACACGACCGCTGTGATGGACCTTGTCCTGCCAGAGCCCGCGGTACCGCTGATGCAGATCCGACCAGGACTCCCATCCCTTGATCGTGTCGGCCAATCGCTTCGACACGTGCTTCTGGGTCCACGGATGCAGGGCCCGTTGCCAGGCCGCCTGGTGCTGAAGAGCGAACGCGACGCGCTCCCCCTTCTGCAAGCCCAACCGCCACACTGCGGCTGATCCCGCCATGGCGGTGGGTTCGGGACCGGCAAGCACGAGGTGGCTACCTCCGCCGCTAGCCACCACACCATCGTCTCGAGCCAGCATCCTCGGACTGACCAGGCCGTACTCCGGTCTCGGGGCGAACTCCGCATCGATGGCGACCTCGCCGTCGGTGACCTCGACCACGCGGACGAGCACATGCGGGGCATCCAACCCGACGTCATGACCACGCTCGTCGTCATCGAAGACGAGCGCCTCGGTCAACATCGCCATCCCGGTGGGAGTGGCGTATTGGGTCTCGAGGACAAGGGTCCCCGGCAGATATCGCCGACGGGATTCGTACTCTCCGGACGGACAGATGGCCCAATGACCCGCATCGGTATCGAGAAGACGACCGAAGACAGACGGCGAGTCGAAGCGCGGGAGGCACAACCAGTCGATCGATCCGGCGCCGCTGACCAGTGCGGCGGAGTGACAATCCGAAAGAAGCGCGTAATCGCCGATAGGTCGATCAATCACCGGCCGATCTCCTCGGGGTGATCAGGGTCTCGCCCCCGACGTGGCACCAAAGGGTCACACCCCTCCAGCGCCCGAACCGCGCACCACGAGCAAGATCTAACAGCTTGCTAACAGTCGAAGTGATTTGCCGTGGTCCGTCGGCGAGTTGAGGTAGGAAACGGGCTGCGAACGTAGAAAGGACACTCCACGTCCTCTGGAGCTCGGGGGGTCGCTCGTCAGCGCTCGCAGATCCTTTGTCGAAACAGTGAAAGAGACTGGACCTTGAGACAACGTGGTCGATGTGCACCATCGGACCGAGATGGTTGAGCGAGCTCCTCACACGGCACTCGGTGTCGCGCTCGAACGAGACTGGCGCGATGGGGCGGACGAGGACGCTCTCGTCCTCGCTCTCTGCTGCGGATCCGAGACCGCCTTCGCTCTCCTCGTAGGGGAGTACCACGCCGCGATGGTGCGCGTGGCGTCGCTGTTCGTTGGTGGCCACGCCGCAGCAGAAGACGTGGTTCAAGACGTCTGGCTGATCGTCCTCCGCAGCATCGACAAGTTCCAAGGTCGTTCGTCGCTCAAGACCTGGATCTTCCGCATCCTCACGAACCGAGCGAAGACCGCAGGCCAGCGGGAAGGGCGCAGCATCCCGGCCTCCATGACCTCGTCTGCAGGTTGGGACACGGCTGAAGCGGTCGGGCAACCGGAGGACCGCGTGCTGACCGAAGATGCGTTGGGAGTCGTTCACGGGGCGATAGGCGAACTTCCGTTGAACCAGCGACGTGTCATCGTCTTGCGTGATGTCGAAGGGCGTGGAGCCCAGGAGGTGTGCGGGCTGTTGAACCTGACTGAAGGCAACCAACGTGTGCTCCTCCATCGTGCCCGAGCGCAGGTCAGGCGGCGAGTGCAGGATTACCACGGACCGCACGCGACCGGCGAGGTGGCCTGAGCTCCGATCCTCGGCGCACGGCCGACGGTGGGCGCCGTTCCGCCACGTTCCCAGACGAGAGAGCCGTCGCACCCGGGAGCTTCGGCGGGTCAGCGGTCCGCCGAGCTCGCTCGCACCAGGGCCGAGTAGGTGAGGCTCGTGGCGACGACGTACACGAGATGGTGCCATGCATCGATCGCGAGCTCTGTGCTGCCCCACTCCGATACGGGGGGCGCGACCTCGAGAGTCGGAAGCATCACGAGCTCGCTACCCCACAGAGCTCCGAAGTGCACAGCCGCGCCGGTCGGTCCGGTCAGTCCCGCCCCGCCGAGCACTCCCCGGACCCCTCCCCACGAGGACCCGTAGGCCCAATGGACCAGGTTGGAGAACCTGGCCTTCGCCGCATCGTCTGCCGGTTCCACACCAAGCACCTTCGCAGCCGCATCTGCGGGCGCGGTGCTGCCCTCGCGCTTGCGCACCTTGGCTTCGATCGTGCTCGAGATGGTCATGGCCGCCGTCCCCACTGCTCCAGCCACAAGCCCTTTGCCAACTGCGCCTGCGACATCGCCAACCTTCATCGATTTCTCATTTCGATCGTGGGGTTCACGTAGTCACTCGGGATGCGGCTGGCGTTACAGCAAGCATCACGAGGAGATTGCCACGCCCGACGGGTGATCGTCGAACCTGCGGTGCCACGCGAGACGGCACCGCAGGGTCGACCATCATGGGAGTCCTACCGAGGTGGGAACTGGGAGCTCGGCAGAGGAGCTGCAAGGTTTGCGGTCGGCGCGCTGGCCGTGAAGGCGATGACCGCACAGTTGATGTCGACTCCGGCTGCGCCGTAGGGCTTCGGCTCGCCGGTGGCCGGATCCACGCCTGTCAACAGGTCGGGCCGACTCGCAGCCAGGTTGAAGACCTGATTCTCATCGATTTGGCGTGTGTTGCGACCCTCGCGTACCGCCTTGTCGGTCCAGAGACCGAGTTGCGCATCCCACAAGGGGCTGTAGGCGTTGCGGTGCCGGGGATCCTTCAGCGTCGGGAAGTCACCGAACACGTTCAGGAGATCACCACCGTTGCGCAACGCATTGATGAGCGCGTGGTTCCCAGCGCTCGCGTCCTCAGACGCATGACCGTCGCGAACCAGGTGCGTGAAACCTTGCGCCTGCTTGTTCTGAGCACCGTTCTGGCCGTTGACGAAGCCGAACAGCCGCTCGCGCGCAGAACCAAGGAAGTCATCGCCGCCGTTGTACGAAGCATGGTCGAGGGCGGGCACGTAGGTGGCGCGCTCGAGCACGGCAGTCAGGGGCTGACCGGCGTCGGTGCTGAGGTACACGATCGGCTGACCGGCGTCGAAACCCTTGATGATCAGCATGTCGACCCACGACTCCAGGTACTTGCCCGGCGGCGAGTGGGGCGCGATGTGGATGCCCAGAGCCCGATCGGCGGTGTTCGAGTGGTGCACGACATCGAACGGCGCGTCGCCGGTGGCGACGATGGGCGCGCTGTACACGACTGGCGAACCCTTGATCCGGATGAAAGGGCTGTATCCAGGACCAGCCACAGCTCCCGGCGAGAAGCTGGCAAGCGGGAAGCCCTTCGGGCCGGGCACCGCTGTCCGCCTCGGACGGAAGTCAGGCGCTCCGGCGAAGTTGACGACTGCTTGTCCGAACGGGTTCTGCGCGGCGCTCGGGGAGCCCAGCGTCACTGTCTGCACGCAGGTCGCACATCCAATCCCGATGTTGGCGAGCTTCGGCGCATAGTTCACTCCGAGATCGTTCGCCAGCCCGGCATCGGACGCGTCCAGGAGGACGAACCAGGCCGTTTTGCCATTTGCACGGCCCTTGTACAACGGCAGCCGGACCGTTTGCTTGCTGAGGTCGACGCGAAGCGCGCTCTCGAGCACCAGATGGTTCCGGCGCAGTAGTCCACTTCGCTGCCCGAGAGAACCAGCAGGGTAAGACGTTTGGCTCTTTGCTACAGCGCGACTGCTGCCACTCGAACCGCTGGCGACAATGGGCAATGCCACTGCAGCGAGTATCACGGCACCCGCGCCAACAAGTGCAGCGACCGCACGCGCAGGAATAGTCCGACCTAACACTTTGTCTCCTTCTCGGTAGCGAACGCGGTCATATGACCGCTTCGAGGCATCAACTCGAGCTCAGTAGTCTGAGCTAGCCTTCAACACAGCATCCGACATACGCACTCTCGGCTGCACGATGTGTTGCAGTCCCAACCACCTCGGGATCCGTTACAGACGTCAGTGGTCCCTGGCGGCAGGGGGCGTTGGCGCACAGTGGGGCCAATCTGGGTTGACACACCCAGGACTGGCGGCCGGTGAGTCCTCAGCATTCGATTGACGCGCAATTGGTTCTCGAAGTGTCGACGCGAGTCGTTGCCTGATGGTCGATGCTTCGTGAGGACGGAGCCATGTTCA
Organism: Acidimicrobiales bacterium; assembly: GCA_038253965.1. Taxonomy (GTDB): domain Bacteria; phylum Actinomycetota; class Acidimicrobiia; order Acidimicrobiales; family Iamiaceae; genus JBBSGQ01. The sequence goes on from JBBSGQ010000006.1 coordinate 7,721, forward strand.
GACCAGACCAGACCAGCGTGGAACACCTCGCCACGAGAGACCACCTCATCGTCCGACTCGCGAGCTGATCAGTGCCAGCCGCCCCCGGGGGTATGGGACGCCTGGCATCGTCGTGCAAGCCCGAGGTGCCCGTTCCTGTGGGCCTCACAACCTCACCGGGCGGCGGACCCGAGCTGCATGATCAGTAGCAATGTGATGCCGGCGAAGGCGACCAGGTGGTCACTGAGGATCGTCCGTGCCAGTCGGCTCTGCCCTGCAGTGTCGTCGCGTCGGGTGCCGAGTCGGATTGCGTTGGGGACTGTGCGGCGTGCGGCCAGGCCGATCGGGACGGCTGCCACCAGCAGCGAGACCCAGCCCAACCAGCTCGGCTGTAACCCGCCTGCCACCTCCACCACGATGCCCACGAGCGTGGCGAGCATCACCACCACGACGAGTCGGTTCATCGGGCGCGCCGCAGTCGTCACCCGCGCGTAGTAGGCGGAGATGGATGCCAGTACCGGCTCAGGTAGCTCGGTCCGCGAGCCGTGACCGCGCGCCTGCACGTCATGCATGAGATCGAACCACAGCACAGCCATCAGAAACCCCGCACCGGCAGCAACGAACGCCTCCACCTGACAAGTGTGTCGCGCGCGCCAAGGTCGCCTACCACCCGGACGACCACGTAAGGGCAGCGTCATGCAGCCCCTCCAGCGTCGCGGGACCGCCTCATCGCAGTCGGCGCCCATCCGACGGCGGTGCGGGTGATAGGGAGGGGGTGGTGTTGGGACTCGATCGTGCCCGAGAGTTGGCAGCTCGTGAGAACGGCCTTGCAGTCGCCATCACCACTCGCGCGAACGGATCGCCTCGTGCTTCGGTGGTCAACGCCGGCGTGCTCGCGCATCCGGTGACGGGCGACCCGATAGTTGGGTTTGTATCGCGGGGAGAAGTGCGCAAGCTGACCGATCTTCGAGCACGGCCCCAGGCGACGGTGGTGTTCTACTCGGGCTGGGAATGGATCGCCGTGGAAGGCACGGCCGAGCTCGCCGGTCCAGACGATCGTCTCGAAGGGCTCGCGGACGACGACCTGCTTCGTCTGCTGGGGACTGTGTATGCGGCCGCGGTCGGCGGCAGTCCGGACGATTGGGCTGAGCTGGACGAACCGATGGCCGCCGAACGTCACACGGCAGTGCTCATACGCGCTCTTCGCGTGTACCCGACTGGCGGCCTAGAGGGCTGGCTCGGTGGGTAGCGAGCGCCTCAGGAATCGCCAGCGATGACGACAGCTCAACCGAACGGCTCCTGCGAACGATCGGCCCCGGACAGTCCCTTCGGCGATATTGCTCTGGCCACCGGAGCTGCGCGCAACGCCGCGCCTTCGAACGTCTCCTGGCCGATCGCACCCAGCTCCACCGAGATCGCCCCACCTAACATCATCAGGCCGAACTGCGCGCCATTCAATGCTTCGCTCACCCCTGGCCCCGACACCGACATCGTCACCCAGGGCGAGCTCGGCGACGCGTTCTACGGCGTGGGCAGCGGCCGCCTCGACGTAATCCAAGATGGCCAACCCGTCCGCCAACTGGTAGCGCGCGGCCACTTCGGGGCGATGGCCCCGCTTCACGAGGCGCGACACCGACGGCTTCGACACCGACAGCGGGTCGAAGCGGGGGCGTATCCGTGATGTTCGGTTCGTGGTTAGTCGTCGTCGCGGCGATCGGGACACCAGGGGTTGTCCGGCACACCGCTGCACGGGTTCGGCATGGTTGGTTGGGGGCGGAGGGCAGGCAGGACGATGTTGGTGGCCCGGGGATAGCTCATGCCTGGTGCGGGCGGGCACGGGCCGAAGATCTCGGTGGCGCAGATCACCTGGTTCGACAGGTCACTGCCGAGGATGGCCGCCCCCTGATGCGGTATCCCGCATCGGCTGTTGGTGAGTTGCAGGTCGGCGGGGGCGGTGGTGACACCGGCCGGGTCGCGGTTGCCATGCCAGCAGTTGCCGGGATCATGCAGCTCGCTCAGGTCGGCCAAGTCACCGTTGGTGGGGTTACCGAACCCACCATTGTCCCGGAAGGTGTTGTGGGCCACCTCGTCGCCCCAGGCGGCGTAGTAACACCAACCGGGATTGAGGAAGTCCTCGACGCCGCCTTGGCAGTGGGCGACAAGCGGCGGGGTGTCAGTATCGACGAACGGCACGACCAGTACCGCCCAGCTGCCGTTGCGGACGAACCGGTTGCCGATCACCGTGTCATTGCGGCCACCCGAGATCACCAGGCCCGCCCCGGGAGGGCCAAGTGCGGCGCTGCCCGAGCTGGGGACGTTCGGGTTGTTGTTGTCATGAACGTAGTTGTCAGTGAACCGCCAGCATGAACGGGTCTTCCTCACTCTGCGGCGGCCGGCGGGACAAGCGCCGTCCTGGGGTGACGGGGCGTCGTCGTTGTTCTGGCTGTTCGTGACGACACCGGTGTTGTTCTGATCGAACTCAGAGCCCCGGATCGTCAGGCGACCACCTGAGTTCGTGCCGGAATAGCCGAGCGCCGAGTACTGGGCGTGTGCGTCGGAGAGCACGGTGTCGCAATTCGGGCAGGCGCCGACGTAGTAGCCGGCGTCGCCCATGTTGCTGGCATAGGTGTGGGCCAACCGGCCTGGGCCGGTGGTGTTGCTGACGAACAACCCGTACTCCGCGTCGGGTCGGCCATCGCGGTAGTACGTCGAGGTGGCCGACAAGTAGCTCCCACGAAACGACCCGAGGTTCTGGGTGCCGGTACCGTCGCCGCCGTTCCACCAGATGGCGTTGCCTCCTCCGCCGTCGCCGTTCAAGAAGTTGCAGGCTGTCAGGTTGTCGACGCTGACGCCGTCGACCTCGAAGACCTCGATCCCGTTGCGCCCTGCCGGCTTCCCGTTCACATCTGCCCGGCCCAGATCCTGGTCGGCGTCAGCACTGCTGCACCGGGGAGCCCCCGGCTTGGTTCCATCGAGCACGACCCGGTTGCGGTCCATGCCCCGAACATGAACCCCCGGCGTGCGGACCATCACTGCAGCCCCCGCCTCACCGGGCACCGGCCCGCGGCGGTCACCCTGTTCGTGGTAACGACCGGGCGCAACGAGGATCCAGTCGCCGGGCCGCGCCGCATCTACCGCATCCTGGATGCGACGGAACTGACCCGGCCGGCCCCGCCACGTGCCGACCCGCAACACTCGATGCCGATGACGTAACGGAGTCGCCTCAGCCGGCCGCGACACCGATCCGCCCACCGTGGCCGCTACGACGGCCCCGACCAGCAAGACCGCCCACCACACACGGTCGCGACGCGAAACGAATCGCGCACCCCTTCCAGACATGGCCAACCCCCAGGACGCCTGCCGAACCTTGCCAAGCACAGTAGGTCGCGGACGCCTCCGGTGGGAAACAAAACGAGCCGACAAGCGGTGGAGGGACCGGCGAATCGGCAGACCCGGCAGAACACCGCCCTCAGGCAGTCCTCACCTGGTGACGAGCAGGCGGTCGAGTCGAAGCGGGATCGGCGGAGGGCGGCTCGCCGATGAAGAGCACACGGAACACCGGTCTTGGCCCGGGATGGCGCACCAGAAGCCGTCCGCCTTCGGCCTCGGTGAGGGACCGAGCCAACGCGAGTCCGATCCCGTGGGATGCGCCGCTCTCGGAGCGGCGGGTGAACACTGCTTCGGCCTGTACGCCGATCCCGCTCCCTTCATCGACCACGTCGATCGCCAACCCGCCTGCGACGTCATGTGCGTCGACGTTTACGGTGCCTGCGCCGTGCTCCATCGCGTTGGACACGAGCACGTCGAGTACCTGATGCAAGGCAGGTGCCGAGACGCGGATGTGGGTCAGCACGTGCGCTCCGCTGATGTGGAGCCGTCGGCCGACCGAAGCAAGTCTTCCGTGCCAAGTTGCCTCGATCGTCCGCAGCAGAGCGGCGACGTCCAGCTCGCTGCGCTCCGGGTGTTCCTCGCGAGCGAGCGTGAGGAGCGCTTCGACCGTGCGGTCCAAACGTTCGACGTCTGCCAACGAACCGTCTATCAGTTCTGCCCTCGTAATGCACGGTGTCGTCCTAGCCATTTCCAGTCGAAGGCGCAGGCCCGTGAGCGGGTTCCGTAACTGGTGTGAGGTGTCCTCGCTGAACGTTCGTTCACGCCCGACCATTCGGCCGAGACGCTCAGACGTGCGGCCCAGCGTGTGGGCGACGATGTCGAGCTCCTCTATCCCAGTCGGCGCAGGTCGAACGGAGAAGTCCCCGGCGCCGAGCCGGTCAGCAGCGGAGGCCAGTTCGCGAACCGGACGGACCAGGCGACGCGTTTGCCGCCAGGCGACGAGCGCGGCGAGCAGCAGCGCGGCGACCGCCGTGCCGCCCATCGCCGCCCAGGTCCGCCAGATCCGGTCTGCCACCCGGTCTTGCCGCATCGCCGCGCGGAGGACCCCGTACACCCGCTCGTTGCTCGTGAGCGGGATCGCCGCGACCAGTTCAGGGCCGAATGTGCCGGTGTTGGCGGCACCTCGAATGGCCGCCTCTACGATCGGATCAGCGCGGGAAGGACCGAAGCCGGTGACGCGCCGGCCGTTCGGACCGTAGAGGGACACGTCGATCCCTTTGGCAGGCCGCGGTAGCTCTACCGGGTCGTGGGACTGCTGGAACGACTGGGGGACGAGGATGGCTGAGCTGGCCGCCGCTCGCTCGAGTCGCAACGTTGCCTCGTTGCTGTAGAGCCGGCGCGCGGCGATGCCGAGCGGCACGCCGAACGCCACCACAGCCACCAACGTCACGGACAAGACCATCGACGACAACCGGCGCCTCATGCGGTCTCGAAGCGGTAACCGACGCCACGGATGACAGTGATCGACATAGCTTGGCCGCCAGCACCTTCAAGTCGCCGGCGGAGGGTCGAGACATGGGTATCGAGAGTGCTGGTCGGGCCGAACCAGTGGGCGTCCCACACCTCGGCCATGATGCGCTCTCGGGTCAGCACTCGCCCTGCCTCGGCCATGAACAAGGCGAGCAGGTCAAATTCTTTGGCTGGCAGCTGGATCTCACAACCGGCCTTGATCACCCGTCGCGCCGGTCGGTCGACGACCAGGTCAGCGACTTCGAGCCGGTCGAGCCGACGTTCAATGTCGCGAGGACTTCGGAGCTGGGCTCTGATGCGAGCCAACAGCTCGGGCAGTCGGAAAGGCTTTGCGAGGTAGTCGTCGGCTCCCGCATCGAGCCCGGCAACGACATCGATCAATTGCGCCCTCGCCGTGAGCATCAGGATGCGAACCCCGGGAACGGCATCGCGCAACTGGCCACACAGGTCGAGGCCGTCAAAGTCAGGCAGGCCCAGATCGAGGACGACTAGTTCGTGGGCTGTGATGGCGGCCGCTCGCAGGGCCTGGGCGCCGTCCGTTGCCAGCTCGACGGAGTGCCCTTGACCTTGGAGCGCACGAACCAGGCCAGGACCGATCGAAGCGTCGTCTTCGACAACCAGGATCTGCGACACGCACCGAGCGTAGGTCTGCGCTCAGAACTGGCCGGGAGCACCTACCGAGGTTTTTGCTCCGGTTGAGGTTCGCCGCAGCTGCCCCACAGGGCGGGTTCCGTACGGTCGCCACATGACCAGCTCGTATGACTCGAACACGTCGGCGGCTCACCCGCTTGCTTGGCAACTGAAGGCTGTCGTCACGGTCCTCGCCCTGCTCGTCGGGGCAGCGGGCTGCGGCAAGTCGTCGTCTTCTTCGAGGGCGAAGCAACCGGCTTCGCCAGGAAAGGCCGCGACCACGGCCGGCTCTGCCCACAAAGAGGTCAGCCCGGCCGGGGACATCCCCGACAACCAGGCCTACGTGGCCTTTGCTCCTCCGGGACAGGGCTACTCGGTCAAGGTCCCCGAGGGCTGGGCACGAATCACCAAAGGCGGTGCGACGGTGTTCACCGACAAGCTCAACAGCATCCGTATGGAACGGGTGAGCCAGTCGCATCCACCAACCGTCTCGGGGGTGGCCAGGAGCGCGCTACCCGAACTCGCCAAGAGCGCGAAACACTTCAAGGCCGGCCCGGTCACCACAGCGCGGCGCTCAGCGGGATCCGCCGTGCTCGTCCGTTACGAAGCCGATGGTCCGCCGGATGCGGTCACGAGCAAGGTTCGTCGCATTGCCGTCGAGCGGTATGAGTTCTGGCGCGGCGGACATGCCGTGATCCTCACGCTTTCGGGCGCCACGGGAGCAGACAACGTGGACCCATGGAAGATCGTGACCAACTCGTTCGGCTGGAGGCCATGAGCGCGCATGCGCCAACGACCGGCCTGCAGGCCGACAATCTGTATCGGTTCTTCCACGCTGGCGGTGAAGAGACGCTCGCCTTGCGGGGCGTCTCGCTCGCCGCTCCGCCTGGAGACATGGTTGCGGTGGTCGGTCCGTCGGGGTCAGGCAAGTCGACGTTGTTGGCTTGCCTCGCCGGCCTCGACGAGCCTGACGGCGGCGCAGTTCGGGTTGACGGCGCCGTGCTCTCCCGCCGTCCGGAGTGGGAGCGGGCCCGGCTGCGAGCCAAACACATCGGTGTGCTCTTCCAGTCGGCGAACTTGATCGAACACTTGACGGTGGCTGAAAACGTCGCTTTGGCCCAGCATCTGGGTGGCCGGCGCAACGGAGTCGAGGCGAGGGCGCTCTTGGACCGGCTCGGCCTTGGATCTCGTATTGGGTCGAACCCGTCGCAGCTTTCAGGTGGCGAGTCAGCTCGGGCTGGTCTCGCCGTTGCTCTGGCCAACCGTCCGGCGGTCCTCCTGGCTGACGAGCCGACCGGAGAGATAGATGGCGAGACGGAACATGAGGTGCTCGTGCTGCTTCGGGAGCAGGCTGCGAACGGCACTTCGGTTGTGGTCGTGACCCACAGCGACGCAGTTGCGAGGGTCGCCGACCGAACGATCCGCATGGCCGACGGCCGGGTGATTGAGTGACCGCCACCGTCGCTGCCACCAAGGCTCTCGTCGTGTGCGACGGAGCGGGCCGCACGTTCGGGTCCGGGCCGACCGCCATCGTCGCGATCCACGGAGTGACGTGTCGGATCGAGCCCGGGCAGCGTGTTGCACTGACCGGACCGTCCGGCTCGGGCAAGTCCACGCTTCTGCACCTGATGGCTGGCTTGGACCATCCCACAGTGGGGTCCATCACCTGGCCAGCCATCGGCAGCCGGATGCAGCTGCGACCTGGACCCGTCGCCGTGATCTTCCAGGGACCCAGCCTGTTGCCGGCCCTGGACGTCGTGGAGAACGTCGCGCTGCCCTTGGTCCTGGCCGGCGCCGATGACGACGACGCCCGCCGTCGAGCGCACATCGCCCTCGAGCGGTTGGACTTGGACAGCCTTGGCAGTTCCTTACCCGATGAGCTCTCAGGCGGCCAGGCGCAACGCGTAGCTGTCGCCCGAGCCCTCGCCGGATCGCCCCGACTCATCCTGGCCGACGAGCCGACGGGCCAGCTCGACCGCGCCACCGGCAGACAAGTCATCGACACCATGCTCGACGCGTCGACCCACAGCGGCGCGGCGCTGCTCGTCACCACCCACGACGACACCGTCGCAGAAAATCTCGACGAGCGCTGGCGCATGGTGGACGGGTGCATCGTGCCGGACATGACTGCAGTGCCCGGAGGAGAAGCGACATGCTCGGCCTGACGTGGATACGCGGCCTGCTCGCACGACGTCGAGGCCGGCTGCTCGCCGCGGCCAGCGGCGTGGCCATCGCTGTCGCGCTGCTGGCCTCGATCGGATCCTTCCTGGCGTCGTCGAAGGCGACGATGACCCGCCGTGCCGTGGCCGACGTACCAGTCGACTGGCAGGTCGAGACCCAACCAGGCGCGAATGCGTCCGTAGTCGCCCGCACCGTGGCCAGCCACCCAGGTGTCGCCCGGGCGTCCGATGTCGGCTTCGCCCAGTCGACCGGTTTCGAAGCCACTGTCAGCGGGACCACCCAGACCACCGGTCCCGGACTGGTGCTCGGACTCCCTCAGAGCTACCGCGCCCACTTCTCGGGCGAGCTCAGAGATCTGGCCGGCGCTCACACCGGGGTGTTGCTCGCCCAGCAGACTGCGGCGAACCTGCATGCCGCACCAGGCGACACCATCCAGATGGGTCGAGCGGGGCTCAGCCGCGCAACGATTCGCGTCGATGGGGTGGTCGACCTACCGCAGGCGGATTCGCTCTTCCAGAAAGTTGGCGCAGCGGTCGGCGCACAACCGCAGGCACCGCCCGACAACGTGCTGCTCTTACCTTCGAACGAGTGGCATCGGCTGTTCGACCCTCTCGCCGTCACGCGGCCCGACCTCATCCGTCACCAGATCCATGTGACGACGGCGCACGACCTCCCGAACGACCCCTCGGCGGCCTACACCCTCGTCACCGGACGTGCCCGCAACCTCGAGGTGAAACTCGCCGGAGCCGGATTGGTGGGCGACAACCTGGGCGCAAAGCTCGGCGCGGCACGGTCCGATGCTCTGTACGCCCAAGTGCTCTTTCTTTTCCTCGGGTTCCCTGGCGCGGTGCTGGCCGGCCTGCTGACAGCGGCCATCGCTGGAACCGGCGCGGACCGTCGGCGGCGAGAGCAGGCGCTGCTCCGTGCTCGAGGCGCCAGCACCCGCCAACTGCTGCGGCTCAGCCTGATGGAGGCCATCGCGGTAGGCGTTCTCGGCGCAGCCGTCGGCTTGGCCGCTGCGTGGATCATCAGCAGGGTGGCGCTCACGTCAACCGGTTCGGGCGCTGCTCTGGCCGCCAGCGTGGGTTGGTCGATCGCCGCGGCACTCGCCGGCATCGCGATCGCCATGGCGGCCGTAGCCCTACCTGCCTGGCGCGATGCCCAGTCAACCACGGTGGCCAGCGGGCGCCTCTCCCGGGGCCGAGCCGCGGGCCCTCGTTGGCTGCGCTGGGGGATCGACTTCGCCTTGCTCGCCGGCTCCGCAGTCGTGTTCTGGATCACCAGCCGCAACGGCTACAAGCTGGTCCTGGCTCCCGAAGGCGTGCCCACGATCTCGGTCAACTACTGGGCCTTCGCCGGCCCGGCACTGCTCTGGGGTGGCGCGGGGTTGCTGGCCTGGCGCGTGTCAGACCTACTGCTCACGCGCGGTCGACCGCTGCTGCGACGCGCCGCCCGTCCCGTCGCCGGCCGGCTCTCTGGGATCGTGTCCGGATCAATGTCACGCCAGCGCCGTCCCCTGTCGCAGGCTCTGGTTCTGGTGGCGCTCACCATCGCCTTTGCGTCGTCCACCGCAGTGTTCAATGCGACTTATCGTCAGCAGGCCGAGGTCGACGCCCAACTGTCGAATGGTGCCGACGTCACCGTCACCGAGTCGCCAGGGACGAACGTCGGTCCCGTCCAGGCGACCGCGCTCGGACGGATCAAAGGCGTCAAGGGCGTCGAGCCGATCCAGCACCGCTTCGCCTACGTCGGCGCTGATCTGCAGGACCTGTACGGAGTCCGGCCGCGCACGATCGTCGGAGCCACGCGCCTGCAAGACGCGTACTTTCAGGGCGGATCGGCCACGGCTCTGATGAGCAAGTTGGCAAGCCAACCTGACGCCCTGCTCGTCAGCGACGAGACGGTGAAGGACTTCCAGCTCAACCCAAGCGACAACGTCATCCTTCGCCTGCAGGACGGAAAGACCAAGCAGCTGAAGCCCGTTCGTTTCCGCTATGCCGGCGTCGCCAAAGAGTTCCCGACAGCTCCGCACGACAGCTTCATGGTGGCCAACGCCGCGTACGTGGCCCGCATGACCGGAACCGACGCGATCGGTGCGTTCCTGATCAACACCGGTGGCAGCTCACCGCCAACCGTGGCTGGACGTGTCCGTGCCACCGTCGGTCCTGGCGCGAAGATCACAGACATTACCTCCAGCCGTAAGGTCGTCGGCTCGAGCCTCACCGCCGTGGACCTAGCCGGCCTCACCCGGGTGGAGCTCGGCTTCGCCATCGTCCTGGCTGCATCGGCGACCGGCCTCATGCTGCTCCTGGGCCTGGCCGAACGGCGGCGGACGTTCGCGATCGCCAGCGCTCTGGGCGCCCGCACCCATCACCTCGGTGGCTTCGTCTGGACGGAGGCCGCTTTCGTCACCCTCGGAGGCCTGCTTGCCGGCCTCGTCACCGGCTGGGCCATGTCGAACATGCTGGTCAAAGTCCTCACCGGCGTGTTCGACCCACCCCCCGCCGCCCTCGCCGTCCCATTCGTATACCTGAGCGGCCTCGTAGTGGCGATCGTCGTGGCCGTCCTCATGGCCGCCACTGCTTCCATACGAGCAACTCGCCGTCCGGCGATCGCGATGATTCGCGACCTCGCCTGAGGACGAGCCCATCGGTCCGACGCAGCGGCACCTGGCGGATCGTGCACAGGACCGGTTGAGCCCGACGGCCGTGCAGACGGCCGTGCGCAACTATCGCGGCTACTGCCGCCGGTATCTGTCTGCTGTCTCGTGCTGGCCAGTTCGCTCAACCCTCTGACCTGCGCATCGCGGCAGGTCCAGCTACTGAGAGGTCGGGCCGCACCAGCCGGCGTCGGGGCCATTGCGCGGCGGGCACAGGCGCGTGTTCGTGGGGTCGAAGACGTTGACGTTGGGCGGGTAGCCGGGGACGACCCATGCATGCAGCATCCACAGCGTGCCACCGGGGACGAAGAGTCCTGGGCAGTCCTTGGCGCGTGCGACGTTGTCGCGGGTCTCTACCCCCGCCTCGAAACACATGCCGCTGTGCTGGTGCCAGTGGTCGGCCGAGCCGGCAAACCCCTCCGGCGGGCCATCGCTCACCACCAGGTAGGAGAATCCGGCAAGGCGCGGATGCGGCGTGCGGCCCGGTGTCGTGTCGATGAGGAGCATCTCTGGATGAGACGGATCGAACCGTTTGTCGACCAGGTTCCAGTTGATGTAGTGGAGGCCGACGCCGGGCGAGGGGTAGGAGCCGAGGAAATAGTGGGCGGACGACAGGTCCGGGATCGAGTCGAGACGCATGGCTGCGACCATGGCCTTGTGGATCTGTGCGTAGAGCGTGCGGTCCACGCCGGCTCGGTCCGAACCGGTGTAGCGCAGCCCGTGCGAGTCGAGCCCGACGACGGTGTGATCCTCCTTCGACATCGAGGACATGTCGTGCCCAGGGCCCATGCTCATCGGAGCAGGGAACGTCGTCTGTCCGCGCGCCACCGCCTGCAGAGCGGCTTGTTGCTCAGCCGGGAACTTCGTCGATCGTAGGAAGAGATCCACAGACTGCTTGTTCGAGAACCCGTCCGGCAGCTGCTGGCCACTGGAACTGGTGGTACCGCACGCAACAAGCAATGCGAAGAACAGCGCCACGGCGGCGCTGCGCCACGCGAAGGGGCGCATGAGCTCAGCCGCCGTTGCCCTGCTCTGGCAAGGAGCTTGCTCCACAGCCAGGAACATGAAGGCGGGTATGCATCGTCGCGAAGGTACTACCGAGGCGGAACGAGACAGGCTGCCGGGAGCGGGTTGGGAGACAGCGGACGACTCGCCCCGCCGGACGACGGTGCCCACGTCGGGCGAGATCACCACCCGTCTCATCCCACCGAGGAGCCCGTCCGGTTGGCTACACACTCGGGACGGGGGCTCAATCAGCGCGACCACCCCCGTCACCCCTACGCCTGCTGCACCCACCGCCCCGACCATCGGGACAGCCACCCGAGGCAACACTCATGTGAGCCGCCCTCCGCTCGAAGGCCGGGATGCGGTGTCACACAAGCGCGAGTTCGATCACGCAAGCCACCGAGAGGCCCCTATTTCGCCCCCTAGGCCTCTATGAATCGCCACCTCCGGCGTCACCGCGCCGCCACCACCGCATCACCACGACCACACCGGTCGTCGTCCCCGTAGTCGTTGATCTCGATGTTGGCTGCAGCCTCGCGCGTCGAACGGGCGATCGATCGCTCGTCGTGACGTGGGTCGGCAGTAGTTTCGGCGCCGTGGACGACTTGGTGCAGTCGGTCGATCACGTCGCGGGCAAGACCGGTTTCTCCGGCGTCGTCCGAGTGGACCGCAGAGGCGCAGTTGCGCTCGCGAAGGCGTATGGGTTGGCCCATCGCGGTTGTCAGATCGCCAACACCGTGGACACCCGGTTCGGCATCGCCAGCGCCACCAAGGGCTTGACCGCGTTGACGGTGGTAAGCCTCATCGAGGACGGTCACCTCGAGCTGACAACAACTGCTCGATCGTTGCTGCGGGACGACCTGCCGTTGATCGACGATGACGTGACCGTCGAGCACCTGCTCGCCCACCGCTCGGGTATCGGTGACTACATCGACGAGGATGCGACCCAGGACATCACCGACCAGGTCCTGGCCGTCCCCGTCCACGAGCTGGCGAGCACTGAGCGGTACCTACAGGTCCTCGACGGACACCCGTCCAAGTCTGCGCCCGGTGAGCTCTTCGCCTACAACAACAGCGGCTTCGTCGTGCTGGCCTTGATCGCCGAGCGTGCGGCCGACACGTCTTTCTTCGATCTGGTGGAGCAGCGCGTGTGCGGACCAGCCGGCATGCGCGACACCGCGTTCCTGCGATCAGACGAGCTCGGCGCCCGTACCGCAGTCGGTTACCTCGCACCTGACGGTTGCAGGAGCAACGTCCTGCACCTGCCAGTCCGAGGAAGCGGAGATGGCGGCGTCTACTCCACGGCGGGAGACGTCGCCGCACTGTGGGCGGCGATGTTCGCGGGTCGGATCGTGTCCACGACGTGGGTGATGGAGATGGTGCGTCCGCGCAGCGATGTGCCCTCGGAGTCCATGCGCTACGGCCTGGGCTTCTGGCTCCACGCGTCGCGGGACACGGTCATGTTGGAGGGGTTCGACGCCGGCGTGTCGTTTCGATCGGTCCATGATCCGGCTGCGCAGATCACCCATACCGTGCTGTCGAACACCTCAGATGGTGCGTGGCCGATCACCCATCACGTCGACGGCCTGCTCATGCAGTGAGCGCTGACCAGATGCTGAGCGCTGGCTGCTAGACACAACAGCGTTGCCAGCTGTCCAGCGGCCCCGCTCGTCGCCGCAGCACAGCCAGTGGACAGCAGTCGGAGCCGCAACCGGTCGATCGCAGTCGGACCTAGTGCCGCGTCAGGCAACGTTTGCCCTGTCCTCCAAAGGCACTTCGGAGACGCAACTCTTGCGCCGGTACCGTTCGCCGAGCCGTCATAGGATCCCGCCCAACACCCACGACTTGAGGAGGATGTCGATGCCAGTCCTGATGATCGCTGAAGTGCCGAATATGACCGAGGAGATCTATGCCGGCATGTTGGGCCAGATGAGGCCGCTGATGCTTGCCTTCCCCGGCTTCCTTTCGCATACCGGAGGGCCGAACCCGACCGGCGGCTGGCGAGTCGTCGAAGTCTGGGAGTCCGAAGAAGACGGCCAGAAATGGTTCGACGAGAACGTCAAGCCCAATCTCCCGCCTGACATCGTGCCGAACCGGCAGTACTACCCGCTCCACACCGCGTTCACGAAGTAGCGGTTCTCGTCACGAGGACTTGCTGTTTGAGCGACACACCACTAGCGACCCGGGTACGGCGGAGGCCCGATCTGCCACGTGTGGGCATCCGGGAAATGTTCCGATCGCAGTCCGGTCGCCTTGAGAAGCTCGGTCAGGTTCCGCCGTGCCTGGACCGCGGCGCTGTCTGCCGCGCCATGGCGTTCCACACCCTTCACAATCTCGGCCCGAGCCCGAACCCGGGCCTCATCCGCGGTGAGCTCCGGCGTGTCGTGTTGGATCCGTTGCGCGATCAGGCCCACCGCTCGTCCGTACTGCGGATGTGTGGAGGGGTCAGCCGGATTGCGGGGCGCCAAGGCGATGACCCGCTCGAGCTGCGCCACCTTCGCCCGTGCCTCGTGGTGCGCTTTGATCGGGTCGAGAACGATGGACAGCAAGCGCCGGTCGGACTCGGGGCGGCGCGCTGCGGCCAGTCGGGCCACGTACTGCACATCGGCGTCGGCAACCTTGGCCGGATCCTCCGACAGCTTGGCCAGCCAGGCGATGTCGGACCCGCTCAGCGGTTCGGACGGCGCGTTGAGATCGGCGGGAGCAGCGAGGGCCGGCGAACGGTAGGCGGGAATCTTCGGCGGGACGACCACCGGCGTGTCGGCCAGGGCGGCGAACAGACCATGCTCGTTCGACCCTGGACGGGCGTACGCGTCACGCAAGGCCCAGGCGAGTGCGTGTCCTTCCGGCGAGGCCGGGTTCGTCGTGATCGCATCGACGATCAGGCCGACGGTCAGCGACTCCGGGCGGGGCGGAGGAGGAGGCGCGGATGGTGGACCGGTCACCTGCCTTGAGGATGTGAAGATGGAGCCGGTGTTCTCGGTGATCGTCACGACGCGCAGCTTTCTGTAGACCGTTCGTGTTCCACCCGCTCGACACTCTCGACCGGGATCCGTAGGGCACCGCGATCGGGTCCCAGCTTCACCGCCGGAAGCTGACCGGCGGTGATCATCCTTCCGATGGAGCGCGGAGAGATCGACCACCGCCGAGCCAACTGGCCGACGGTGAAGAACCGGGCAGCATTCACGTTTGCCACGTCACCACTGTCCCCCGCTGACCGCCCCTGACCGGGATGCAGCGCCCTCATGCAACCGCCGAGGGCGCCGGCTTCGCCTTCCGACGCGGTGAGGAGGCATCGACGTTGACCGCGGCCGACCAGGCGTCCTGCACACCGAGGGCGACAAGCAGCGCCCGCACAGCTACGACGATCAGTGGTCGAGCAACAGCATCCGCGACGCGACGGGCCTCCGCGTAGGACACGCCGACCGGCGCCCACCGCTCCCAATGATCAGCGGTGTCCACCCCCAAGCGAGCAAGGCGCTGACCGTGCTTCGTCGCTGACCATCGGCACGGATCGCAACGGCAACCGCGGTTGAACGTCGACCGCAACATGCCGGGCCCGCGCTCCGTTCCGATCGGCGACCGGCGGCCGCACCGCAGCCTGCGAACCGGTCCGCAACGTCTCGACGTGCCATCGAAGCCCGACGCACCACCCGCACCGGCATCCCTTGACCACTTCGGGTTCGCGATGGGGCCGACCTTCGCGCAGCCGTTCGAACCCTCTCCGGAGATCTGAGCCGGCGCCGGCCCAAATGCCCACGTCCTCGTTACGCACGACAGCGCCATCGAGACATCGGGCGAGTACGGGGCAGGTGAGACAGATCGCCTTCGCCTCGGTTCCGTGGCCCTTGTCCGGCGGGAAGAAGATCCCGGGCGGCGCATCCAGACAGGCGGCACGCTTCATCCAGGCGTCGGCGTCTCGCATCGACCCTTGGTATGGACCACCTCCCTGACCAGCGTGGGGATGCGACACCACACCAGAGGAGAGGGATCCACCTCGTGAACGGCGAATCCACCTACGACGTAGGCGTCGAAGTCGATGTCGGGGAGGCTCGTCACCTTCTGCCACCGCGATGATTGGGAG
>JBBSGQ010000007.1:0-22941 GCA_038253965.1 Acidimicrobiales bacterium
CACGCTGCGGCTCGCCCGCGTCATCGATCGCAAGATCAACACCTACCACTCGACGGCAGGCACGAACGAGAGCTTCTCGACCCCGGCGATCGTCGACATCAGTGGTGACCACGTGCCCGAGATCATCGTGGCGGGCATGGACGGCACAGTCATCGCCTACCGGCCGGATGGCTCGGTGCGCTGGTCGACCCACGTTGCGAACGCAGCGATCCTCGCTTCGCCGGTGGTCGCCGACTTGGGCGGGCACGGCGTGCGCGATGTCGTCATCGGGGCGATGGACGGCTCAGTCATCTGGCTCAATGGCCCGACGGGGAAGATCGTCCGCAAGTTCCGCGACACGCCGTCCCTCGCGTGCCAGCCTGGCGTCTACTGCAAGCCTCGCGGCTTCTTCGGTACGCCGGTGGTGGCTGATCTCGACGGCGACGGCAAGCCCGAGATCATCGCCCCGAGCTGGGATCATCAGCTGTACGCCTGGCACCGCAACGGATCGAAGTTCTTTCGCCGGTTCCTCGAAGACACGCTCTGGTCGAGCCCTGTGGTGGCCGACATCGACAACAACGGCTCGAAGGAGATCATCCTCGGTGGCGACCGGTATGCCGATGCGACCCATAGGGCCGGCGGCTACCTCTGGGTGCTCCGTTCCAACGGCACGAACTATCCGGGATACCCCAAGCTCCTGCCTGGTCAGACCATCTGGTCGAGTCCCGCAGTTGCCGACCTCAATGGCGATCACCGGCTCGACATCACGTTCGGGACGGGCACCAACTTCGTGGATCCGGCCGGCCATCTCGTTTACGCCTACTCGGCCGCCAAGGGCACTCCGCTGCCCGGCTGGCCCGTCAGCACACCCGGACGAGTCGTTGCGTCTCCGGCGGTAGCTGACCTCGACGGCGACGGCCGTCACGACGTGGTCGTGGCCACCGAGGGCGGATACGTCGAAGCGTTCAGCGGGACCGGCCGTCGCATGTGGGCCGTCTGCAATGCGCTCAGCCCCGCGTCCTGTGGTGCCGGTTACGCGACCCACGGCCAGGCGACGATCGCCGATGTCGACAACAACGGGGTGCTCGACGTGGTGTCGGCGATCGACAAGCACCTCCGGGTGTACCGGGCGAGGGACGGTGCGCTCGAGCGCGAGTACCCGCTCGGCGGCGAGTCCTTTGCTCCGCCCTCAGCGGCGACGATCGCAGAGGTGGGTGGCAAGACCTGGATCGTGCAGAACACCGTCCTCGACCGCAACGGGGTGCGAGGCCGCAACTCCGGTGACGTCAGCAGGACCTGGATCTTCACCACCGACACTCCGCTCGGTGCGGCGCCGTGGCCGACGTTCCATCGCAACGCCGCGCGACGCGGACTGGACAGCTCCGGTACACCGGGCGCCACCCGGTGAAGCGGTGACACTCATCCGCCGATAGCAGACGGTGACCTGCTATCAGAGCAACTACCGCCGAGATCGCTTGGAACGCTGCGGGACCGGGAGTGGCCCCGCAGCGAGCGGACTGTACGGCGGTGCCCTCAGGCGGCGCGGGTCCGCAGCGTGCGGACCTGGGAACGGACCTGGGTGCGGGTGTCCTTGGCGACCTTGCGAGCCTGCTTGAACGCATCGCGGGCCTGCTCGGGCAGCGTGTCCTCGACCTGGTCGAGCAGCGACTCGATGCGCTCCTCGGCTGCTTCGATGCGCTCCTCGACGAGCTTCACCCGGTCTTCGACCTTGCCGGTGACCGACTCGAACTGGGTGCGGGCGTCTTCGAGCTGCGTGCTCACCTGTGCGATCAGCTCGCGTCGTTGAACCTGGGCCTTTTGGAAGGCGATGACGCCCGCGCCGACGCCGACGTATAGAGCGTCCTTGATGACCTTGGTCAGGTTCTCGATGGTCATGTCAGCCATTGTGGCTCCTTGGTGGGATCATGCGGCCGGGATCGACCGCGTCATTGCTCGCAAGACTACGTACTGTGTATAACAGTTGCAAGCGTTTGTGAAGGATGTCTCACATTCGATCTGGGTCGAGTCACCGCCCGAGCATGGGTAACGTCGCGCCATCGTGGAGACCAGAGCCGGCACCGTCGCTCCTCGACACGCGCCGGCTCGGACGCCGGCTGCTGCCCCGCCTGTCGTGGCGGTACTGGTGGCCCACGACCCGGGGCTCTGGCTCGAAGACGTGCTGGCCGGGCTGGCAGCCCAGACCTATCCCGACCTGTCGGTCCTGATCATCGACGCCGGCAGCGCCGAGGACTTGACAGCCAGGATCGCGGAGACGCTGCCGGACGCGTTCGTGCGCCGCCTCGGACACAACCCGGGATTCGGTGCGGCAACCAACGCAGCGACTGCGCTGGTGGCCGGCGCATCGTTCTACCTGTTGTGCCACGACGACGTAGCGCTCGAACCTGACGCGCTGCGCAGCATGGTGGAAGAGGCGTTCCGCTCCAACGCCGGAGTCGTCGGACCGAAGCTCGTGAATTGGAATGATCCGAGAAGGTTGCTGCAGGTCGGGCTGAACGCCGACAAGGCAGGTGTCGTCGTACCGGTCGCAGAGCGCGGGGAGCTCGACCAGGAACAGTACGACGGCGTTCGCGACGTCTTCGCGGTGCCCGGTGCCGCCACGCTCATCCGGTCCGACCTGTTCGACGAGCTCGGCGGGTTCGACGAGACCATCGACTACCTGGGCGACGACGTCGACCTCTGCTGGCGGTGCCACGTCGCAGGCGCACGGGTGCTCATCGCGCCACAAGCTCGTGTGCGACATCTCGAAGCGCTCGGTGTTCGTCGGCCTCAGGACGACCGTCGGCGCTTGGCCGCCCGTCATCGGCTGCGGAGCGTCCTCGGTTCCTACAGCTCGATCCACCTGCTTCGGGTCCTCCCACAGGCGCTTCTGTTCATGCTGATCGAGTCGACATACGCCCTTCTCACGGGCCGCGTCGACCATGCGCGAGAGGTCGCTGGCGCGTGGTCCTGGAATGCTCGGCGACTGGGGAGCCTGCACCGCCGTCGCAAGCGGTTGCGCCGCCTGCGCTCGGTGTCTGACCGTGAGATCCGTAAGTTGCAGATCGGAGGCAGCGCACGGATCAGTCGGTTCCTCCGTGGCCAGATCGGCCGCGGAGATCGCCGTGTCGGTGATGTGGTCACGCGGTCGGGCCGCGAGCTCGTCGGGTCTTTGCGCAAGGGATCAAACCGCCAGATCGTCTTGCTCACCGGCGCCCTGCTGGTCCTCCTCCTGGTGAGCTCGCGCGATCTGATCTCTGGTCGACTTCCCGCAGTCGGCGAGCTCGCCCGTTTCCCGTCGAGTCCTGGGCCGCTGTTCCGGGAGTGGGTCAACGGGTGGCGCACGGCTGGTCTCGGCTCGACGTCGCCGGCTCCGACAGGCTTCGGTCTCCTCGGTCTCCTCGGGGTGCTCTCGTTCGGGGCGATGGGCGTGTTGCGCAAGATCCTCGTGATCGGCATGTTGCCGATCGGTGCCCTCGGTGCGTGGCGGCTGGCTCGGCCGATCGGCTCACGGAGGTCGAGCGCCGTTGCCTTCGCGGTGTACATCGCCATCCCGGTGCCCTACAACGCTTTGGCCCGCGGGTCCTGGGGCGGTCTCCTTCTCTACGCCGCTTCACCGTGGCTGTTCCTCGGATTGGCCAGGGCCAGTCGGATGGCCCCTTACGGACGGCGCGGGATCGGGCCGCGCCCCGCCGAACGAGTCACCTTCAACCGGACGCTCATCCGCCAGATCCTGGTTCTCGGCCTGATCCTGGCTTTGGTCGGCAGCGTCGTACCGTTCGTGGTCGCGGTCGTCATGTTGATGGCGCTCGGCCTCGCTGTCGGATCGCTCGTCTGCCTGCGCCTCGGAGGAGCGCCTCGCATGCTGGCCGCAGGCGTCGGCGCGTGCGCTGTCGCGCTCGTCCTGCATCTGCCATGGTCGCTCGACTTCCTGCGGACGTCGAGCGACTGGACAGCCTTCGCCGGCACCCGTGCGGCCGCAGGAGGGCCGCTGTCGCTCGGCCGAGTCATGCGGTTTCAGAGCGGACCGTTCGGCGCTCCGCCGCTCGGTTGGGCGTTCCTGCTCGCCGCAGCTGTGCCATTGGTGATCGGACGATCGTGGCGCCTCGAGTGGGCGGTGCGGGCCTGGTTCGTGGCGTTGGCCGGCTGGGGGGTGGTGTGGGCCGGGCAGGAGGGCTGGCTGCCGCTCGGGCTCCCGTCGCCTGAGATCCTGCTGGCGCCAGTGGCTGTCGCGCTCTCCCTCGCCGCCGCCCTCGGTCTCGCCGCGTTCGAGACCGATCTGAGGGCGTACCGCTTCGGTTGGCGTCAGGCGATAGCGGTGGCCGGCGCGGTCGGGGTCGTCGTGGGCGCGCTGCCCCTGGCGAGCGGCCTCGTAGACGGACGGTGGAAGCTGCCCGGCCACGACTTCAGCGTGGCATACGACCAGCTGTTCGGATCTCGCGACGACAGGCCGTATCGGGTGCTGTGGGTGGGCGACCCTGAGGTCCTGCCGCTTGCCGGGTGGCGGCTCGACTCCCGGCTCGCCTATGCAACGACCGACCACGGCGCGCCTGACGTCACTGACCTGTGGGCTGGGTCGGCCGATCGTTCGACACGTCTGCTCGCCGATGCGCTCCGGATCGCGCAGGATGGCGGGACGGCGCGCCTCGGGCGGCTGCTCGCGCCGATGGCGATCCGGTACCTGATGGTGCCCGACCGCATAGCACCGCCGCCGTTCGATCGCGATGTGCGTCCCCCGACGCCGAAGCTGATCGCCGCTCTCTCCGAACAGCTCGACCTCGAACAAGTGCCGGTGAGCAACGGCCTGACCGTCTATCGGAACCGCGCCTGGGTGGCCTCCCGGGCCGTGCTCCCGGAGACCGACGCGCCCCGTCGCACCTTCACCGACGCTATTGCCGACGACTTGTCGGCGGGCAAACCCGCACTGACCTCGGAGTCCGGCCCGACCTCTGCACACGGCGTGATCCCGGCCCCTGGTTCTCTTCTGGTGGCCTCCGCGTCGTCGCCCAGGTGGCAGGTCAAGTTCGATGGCAAGTCCGCGCCGCGCTCGGTGCTGTTCGGTTGGGCCAACGGGTTCAGAGTGACCCCATCGAGCCATGGATCGCTCTCCTACCGGACTCCGATCGAGCGCACCTTGGCGCTCATCGGCCAGGTGGCACTGTGGCTCGTCGTGTTGATCGCTCTGGTCCGGTATCGCAGGCGCGACCGCCGCGGCGCCAAGGCCGTCCGGGATGTCGATGCGACGCAGAGGAAGAGCTGATGATCCGCCGTTGGCCTGCCCTGCTCGTGATCTCGGCACTGCTCGTGGTCGGCGGTGTCGCCAACCGCGAGCACGCCAAGCGTCAGGCGGCGAGCCGGGCTCAAGGCCGCGTTCGCCTCGATGAGCTGGTTGCCGCGCCACTGGCGGTCGCGTCTCCGGTGGGCGCCTTGTCGTCCACTTGGTACTGCGCCGCGGGCACTGCCTCCCTCGGTGGCGCGGCGGACATGATGGTGGCTGTCGCCAACCCCGGTCCTCGCGCTCTGACCACCGACGTCACCGTGGTCCCCGAGTCCGGCCGTTCGCGCACGCGCCGGGTTGTCGCACCGCCTCACGGTCGCGTCCGGGTACCGCTGCGAAGCGTTGTCACCGCCCGATACGCAGCGGCCCTCGTCGAAGTGCGCGGAGGAAGCGTGTCGGTGGATCGCGAGGTGGTCGGCCGAGCGGGCTACGAGGCGGGACCCTGTGCAGCGAGCTCGTCGGACCGCTGGTACTTCGCAGCCGGCAGCACGCTGCGAGGCGCACAGGAGTACCTCGCTCTGTTCAACCCGTACCCGGATGACACGAGCGTCGACATGACCTTCATGACCGAACAGGGATCGCGCGCACCACGCCGACTGCAAGCGTTCCCGGTGCCGGGACGGTCATTGCGGGTCATCCACCTCAACTCAGAGCGGGTCAACCGGCACTCGCTGCTGGCCGCCGAGGTCGTAGCCCGCTCCGGGCGACTGGTCGTAGACCGGTTGCAGGTCTTTGACGGCACAGGTGATCCGGTAGGTTCGGGCGAAGGAGGGGTCGAGAAGACCGCCGCGCCGCAGGGTCTCACTGTTTCCGGCGGCGTCACACGACCCGTCAGGATCTGGGCGTTCCCGGCTGCGGGCAAGGTACTGGGCGAACGTGAACAGATCGTCGTGTCCAACCCGACGGATCGCGATGCACAGGTCGACGTTGCCATCACGCTCGATGACCCTCGACGCAACGGTCGGCTCGACCCGTTCCCCCTCTCGATCCCGGCGCACGGCGTCAAGAGCCTCGATGTCACCGACCAGGCAACCGTGCCGGACAAGGTCGGCCACTCATTGACTGTCCGATCGACCAACGGAGTCCCGGTCGTGGCTGAGCGCGTCCTGACCGGCGGCAAGCCGTGGCGGCGGATCGGCGCGACGACGGGCCCGGGTTCGCCCCTCGAAGCCACCACCTGGCTCCTCGCTGCGGGCGGTGTCACCTCGGACACGACCGAGCAGCTCGTGGTCCAGAACCTCTCGGGCCGAAGCGCGAGAGCCGACGTCATAGTGCTCGGAGGGACCAAGCCGCTCGCGGACCCCAAGCTTCGCGATGTCGAGGTTCCGGGCAACGGACGGACCACCATCCTCCTCGACCGGCTGCAGCGGTCGGGCCTGCCCGTGGAGCTGCGCGCCTCTCATCCGGTCGTGGTGGAGCGGGCCATCTATCGAGCTGGTCGACCGGGCATCTCGATAGCTCCGGGCGTGCCTCTGCCCGATGGCGCCCGCTACCTACAGGATCGCTGACCCGACGGGTCGCGCTGCGTATGAAGGACCCGGCCCGCGCATGCCTACGCTCATAGCCCGCCGTCCGCGCTCCCGTGGGCGTGGTCGCAAGACTTGGTCTCACCCGGCTTCACCTGACCGGCACCGACCCCCTCCAGTGCCGCGAATGGGCCGCACGGGTGAGGGACGATCCAGACGTGGATCATCGGGACCGGTTGCAGCTTGACAAGAGGTGCTGCGCAGTTGCCGCTGCCGTCGGTCAGACCGGCGACGCGGAAGGCGCCCTTGTCGCCGGTGAAGCAGAGGTTGTCGTGGATGTGCCACTGCGTGAGCGGGCCGCCGATGTCAGGCACCTTGTTGAGCGTGGCCCCGGGCTTCAGCATGTACATGGCTGACACCAGGGTTCGCTTCTGCCCTTCCACCCTGTAGACGAGCGATTCCGGACGGTCAGGGTCCAGAGTGTTGCCGTCGCCGATGTAGGACCAGTTGACCAGGTGCTCGATGCCGGTGATGCCGTCGCCGATCGATCGGAAGCCGAACTTCTCGGCGTGGGCCGGGTCAGCCCACTGCGGAAGGCGCACCACCGTCTCTGCGATCAGGTTCTCGGCTCGCGCCTGCTCACCCAGGGTGACACCCTTCACCCCGCCGAGATCGATCGGCTTGGCCGGGTCATACGGCTTCGGTGGCACGACAGCAGTCGTCACCTTCTTGGCCTTGCCGCGGACGACGATGATCGCCCCCCCACCGTCGTTGTGCACATGGTTGCCGGCCTCGACCATCCCGGGCAGCGCTATCAAGGCCAGCACCGTCACAACGGCACCGGCCAGGAAAGGCTGACCCCGGCGGATCGGGATCCGGTACCCGGTGAACACCGCAGCAGCGGTCAGCGCCGACAACGCAGCCAACGCTGCGCACAGTGCGTCAGCGAACTGGATCGGCTCCGCCTCATCGAGTCCCGGGACGAAGCTGAGGCCCTTCCACTTGGCCAGCACCCAGCCTGCGAGAAGTGCTGCGTTGCCTGCTGCTCCGATGAACGCGATCGCCCGGCCTCGACGAGCAAGCGCAACCGCACCCCAGCCCAGTTGGAACAGGGCCACGCCGACGAACATCCGCGCTGCGCCAGGATGCTCGGCGTGCGCGCCGATCGCTGCCGCATGGACCGCCCCGGCGCTCAGCGCCGCGACCGCAGCCACGGTCAGCAGAGCTGGCCGTCGGACTGGCGGGTCGTCCTCGGCGCCGCGCCCATCGACGACGCGCACATCCGGCTCAGTCGTGATCGCCATGGTTCCCCTTCTGGCTGACAGTCCCGTCAGGATACGACATCTGTCACGGAACGGACAGATGGCCTGGTTGGCAGCAGCACTGATCGTCCGATCAGGCGGAGACCGCCGTCCAAGTCTGATCGTCCGATCGTGATCCCCGCAGTCTCACATCGCCAGCCCCATCCCTTCGCCCGATCGCCCTGATCGCGAATGTGTTCATCTCCTGCGGGTGGCTTCGGATCGAGCGTCGGTAGCGTCGCTCGTCATGCGTCGCGTGCGATCGGAAGTCTTGGTGACTGCCTGTGTCCTGCTGGCCGCGGCCGGCCTGGCGTCTTGCAGCAAGGATCCTGCTGAGGCGAAGAACTGTCGCAAAGGGTCTGGTGGCAACGTGACCCTGGTGGCGAGCAACGTTGCGTGGGACACGCCGTGCATCGACGTGGCGCACGGCACGATCGACTTCACCATCGACAACAAGGACGACGTTCAACACAACCTCCGGGTGAGGGGCAACGGCGTGAACGAACACACCAAGCTGCGGTCCGGCCCGGTCACGCAGCATCTCTCTGTCCGTGTCGAGGCGGGGACCTACACCTATGTGTGTGACATCCACGCCAACATGGAGGGCAAGCTGTACGTGAGTTGAGCGATTGGGGGGGCAGACTCGACGGCCTATGGACCGGGTGGTTCTCGTCGCAGGCTTGGTGCTCGTCGCGCTGGCCGTCGCCGCGTTGCTGCGCCGGCGTGGCGTTGACGCGCCGACCCGCGGTCCCTCGTGGGCGACGCCCACCCAGCTCGACCGGGCTGATTTCGAGCGGCCAGACGCCCCGTGGCTCGTGGCGGTGTTCTCGTCGACGACCTGCTTGTCGTGTCAAGCCGTGTGGAGCAAGGCCGAGCACCTGCGTTCCGACGCTGTAGCCGTCCAAGAGCTTCAGGCGGTGCAACGCCGCGACCTGCACCAGCGGTACGGCGTGGAGGCAGTGCCGATGGTCCTGGTGGCGGACGCCACGGGTGCGGTCCGTGCGTCGTTTCTCGGTGAACCGACGGCCACCGATCTCTGGGCAACAGTGGCCGAGGTCCGCGAACCCGGCTCGACTCCCGACGGATCTGACCACGGTCTGACCTGACCTGCCGTAACAACCCGCCCCGCCGCGGGTTCCTCCGCCGAACCGCACAGGTGCCGTCCCTGGCGGCTCGGCGGCGAGGCTTGCCGAGACGCTTCAGCCTGCTGTGGCGATCGTCGACTACCGACTTCGGGACAACTGATCGTCGGGCTCCGACCACGCCCGAGAAGCCCGGCTGATCAGTCGTCGGAGGTGGCGTGCTGAGGGGAGTCGAGCACTGCGTCGTTGTGAGCGAGGTTGACGAGGCGCTTGACCTCCGCGCCGTTGATCGTCTCGTGCTCGAGCAGGCTGCGAGCGACTAGATCGAGTCCGTTGCGGTGCTCGGTCAACGTCTGGTCGCACAGGTCCTCGCAGTGTCGGAGGATCTTCTCGACCTCTTCGTCGATGACCCGAGCGGTGTCGTCGCTGTAGTCGCGGGTGTGCATGAGGTCCTCACCCAAGAAGACCTGTCCCTGGGATCCCCAGGCCATCGGGCCGATTCGGGCGCTCATGCCCCACTCACGAACCATCTTGCGCGCCCGCTCGGTGCTGACGACGAGATCGTTGTTCGCCCCCGTGGACACAACGCCGAAGACCAGCTTCTCGGCGATGCGTCCGCCCATGGCCACGATGATCGAATCCTCGAGGTAGTCCTGGCTGTAGCTGTGGCGATCCTCGGCCGGCAACTGCTGGGTGGCCCCGAGCGCCAGCCCCATCGGCAGGATGGTGACCTTGTGCACCGGATCGGCGTTCGCCAGCACGGTGGCACACACTGCGTGGCCAGCCTCGTGGTAGGCGGTCAGCTCCTTCTCCTTGTCCGACAAGACCATCGACTCGCGGCGCTGACCCATGAGGACCCGGTCGCGGGCGTACTCGAAGTCGTCCATGTGAACCATCTCGGCGCCCCGGCGCACCGCGTGGAGCGCCGCCTCGTTGACGAGATGGGAAAGATCGGCGCCGCTCATGCCCGGCGTCCCGCGAGCGACGACCGACAGGTCGACATCGGGGTCCATCCGCTTGGACTTGCTGTGCACCTGCAGGATCGCGAGCCGTTCCTCGTGCTCCGGCAGCGGCACCACGACCTGGCGGTCGAACCGCCCGGGTCGCAGAAGCGCCGGGTCGAGCACGTCAGGCCGGTTCGTCGCGGCCATGACCACGACGCCTTCAGTCGCCTCGAAGCCGTCCATCTCCGACAACATCTGGTTGAGCGTCTGCTCTCGTTCGTCGTGGCCGCCGCCGAGGCCGGCGCCGCGCTTGCGGCCGATCGAATCGATCTCGTCGACGAAGATGATCGCCCGGCCGAGCTTGCGGGCCGACTGGAACAGGTCGCGCACCCGGCTGGCACCGACGCCGACGAACATCTCCATGAAGTCCGAGCCGCTCACCGACAGGAATGGCACGCCCGCCTCACCAGCTACCGCCCGGGCGATGAGCGTCTTGCCTGTGCCGGGGGGACCGACGAGGAGGACACCCTTGGGGATGCGGGCACCGATCTCGCCGAACTTCTCGGGGTATTTCAGGAAGTCGACGACCTCGCGGATCTCCTGCTTGACGCCGGCGTACCCGGCGACGTCGGCGAACGTGGTCCCCGGACGTTCGGTGGAGTACGTCTTTGCCCGCGATCGACCGATGGACATGATGTTGCCCATCTGGCCCTGGGCGCGGCGCTGCATCCAGATGAAGAAGCCGATGAGCAGGGCGACGGGGAGCAGGAGCGGCAGAAGGTTTCCGATCCAACTCGACTCGGGTGTCTTCGGCTTCAGCTCCACCTTGTGATCGGAGAGGAGCTTGCGGTCGGCATCCGGGAGGGGGATCAACCCGGTAGTGGTGAACTTGCCGCCGTTCTTGAAGTCCGCCTTGTACTGGCCGTCGATCTTGCCGTTCGTGTTGTTGTAGTTGACCGACTGGACGTGCTCGCTCCGGACGTCGATGAGAAAGTCGGAATACGCGACCGACTTGCCGCCCGTCGACCCGGTCTGCCAGAACAGCACCAGCACGGTGAGGAAAACGCCGACCAGGATCCACGGCGACCACTTCGGCCAACCCTGTTCCGAACGGGGGCGGCCGCCTGGTCCGGTCGGGCGCCTGCCGGGTGGTGGCGGGGGAGGAGGTGGCGGAGGCGGAGGGCCTTCGAGACTCATGGCCACATGCTAGGTGGCCGCATCCCCAGAACGGTCAGCGGGGCGGCGGCGGTCATGACGACCGTCCGGGCCTCCTGCCCGAGGAGGTCACA
Organism: Acidimicrobiales bacterium; assembly: GCA_038253965.1. Lineage (GTDB taxonomy): Bacteria > Actinomycetota > Acidimicrobiia > Acidimicrobiales > Iamiaceae > JBBSGQ01. Next base: position 11,337 of record JBBSGQ010000007.1, read on the forward strand.
CCCATGTCAGTCGTCGTGACGGAGGGCAGGGGCAACGATCGTGGGCCGCGAGAACGGACCTGCAGAACGGCCGCCGGGCCTCGGCGCCAGCACCTGGCGGAGCGTGGCACGCGACCGGCTGCGGCGATGGCCGCCAGTAGGCTCGACGGGTCATGGCTACCGCTGATATCTCTTCCGCGGACGCCACCACGCTGCCGACACCCCGCTGGGGGGTGACCGACGCCATCGTGGGTTGGGTGGTGGCTGAGGTCGCGGCAATCGTGATCGGAAGCGCAGTCTTGTCACTCGCTGGCTACAGCGGCGAGCGAGCGACGATGGCGCACCTCCCGCTCACGCTCATCGCGCTCACGTACCCTCCGCTCTGGCTCGGTTTCGTCGGTGCACCGGTGCATGCAGCAGTCCGGCGAGGCAACGGTCTGGTACGTGACTTCGCCTGTCGCCTCTCCGCAGTCGACTTGCCGATCGGCATCGCTGCCGGCGTCGCATCGCAGATCGTGCTGGTGCCCATCGTGTCGCTGCCGTTGTTGAAGCTCCTCGGGCGTACCGCGTCGGACCTCGAGGCGCCGGCCAGGACGCTCGCCGACAAAGCCAACGACCCTCTTGGTGTCGTACTTCTGTTCGTGATCGTCGTGATCGGGGCGCCCATCGCTGAAGAGATGTTCTTCCGAGGTCTGGTGATGCGTTCGGTCGAGCGTCACCTGGGGGTGCCGGCGGCGATCGGGATCTCGGCAGTCGCGTTCGGGGTCACCCATTTCGAGGGCCTTCAAACGCCGGCGCTGATCGCTTTCGGGGTCGTTCTCGGCTGGCTGGTGTACCGGACAAATCGCCTCGGCACTTCCATCGTGGCTCACATGACGTTCAACGCGGTGTCCATCATCAGCCTTTTGGTACGACGATGATCGCCCCTACCGGCACTCCCCCCGCCCGAACCGATCCTGAGCCGGATGACGTGGTCAGCGATGAGATGACTCGGGGAAGCACGGCTGCCCCAGCTCTCGAGGACGAGGCACGGATCGGCCCGATGACCCGTGCCCGTCGGTTCACGATCCGCCAACTCGACACGATGAGACGGGACCGCTGGCGCGCCGCGGAGGCGTTCGTCAGTCTGTTCGTGGTCGCCGGGGCCACGATCCTGGTTCTCGCCGCGGCGCATCCGAACCTCGTGCTGCGGGACACGACACCGACGGGTGGCGACATGGGCTCCCATGTCTGGGGCCCCATGTACTTGATGCGCCACCTTCTTCCCAAGGGACGGTTGTCCGGGTGGACCCCGGATTGGTACGACGGGTTTCCCGCCTACCAGTTCTACATGGTCGTCCCCTCGCTGTTCGTTGTCGCGTTGCACGCGGGCATCCGCAACCTCACCGCGTTCCCGGCTGCGCTCGTGATGATCGCGGTGGCGTTCAGCGGCTGGTGCGCTGCGGCGCTGTACCGCTTCCGCCATCCGCTGCTGATCGCCGGGCTGGTCGGCCTCGTCTTCGTCGTCCCGGTGCCCTACAACATCGCGTTCAAGCTGGTCACGATCCTCGGGCTCGTCACGCTTCCGGCCGCTGCCTGGGCGTTCGGCAAGTTGGCCGACCTGCCGTTCCCCATACCGCCGCTGCTCGCCATAGCCGCCGTATTCTTCGTCTTCAACCGCGAGCCGACGTTCAGCGGGTACGGCAACATCCTCGGCGGCAACATGACGTCGACCATGGCGGGGGAGTTCGCCTTCTCGATCAGCCTGTCGTTCGCGGTTCTGTATCTCGGGTTCGCCATACGCGGCTTGCGCACCGGGCGCTACCGGGCAATCTCGGCCTTCCTCTTTGCGATGGCCGGGCTCTGCCACCTGATCCCTGCGTTCTTCGTACTGACCTGCACGGCAGTGCTCTTCGTGTTCGGGGCAGGCAAGGCGCGGTTCCGTTGGCTTGCGACGATGGTTCCGGTAGCAGGGCTGCTCACCGCCTTCTGGGTGCTGCCCTTCTTCTGGCAGCGGGCCTACGTCAACGATATGGGCTGGGAGAAGCTCCCCGTCCTCAACTCCCACAAGTCCATCTGGACCTACCTGACCCCGCACTCGCTCCTGTGGGTGCTCGTAGTCGCGGGGCTCGGCATCGTCGCGTCAGCGGTGTACAGGTACGTGGCGGGGATGGTGCTCGGCACCGTGGGGCTCCTCGTCATGGTTGCCTTCGTCCAGCTTCCCGAGGCTCGGCTCTGGAACGCCCGACTGCTTCCGTTCCTCTACTTGTGCGCGTTCTTCCTGGCCGCGATCGGCACAGGAGAGGTCGTGCGGTCTGTCGGCACCTTGCTGGCGTCTGACCCGAACCGTCCGGCGCGACTGGGTGGCGTGCTGGCGGTGCCGGTTGCCGGTTGTCTGGCGCTGGCGGTGATCGGCCTGCCGGTCGACGGGCTCTTGCCGGGCCAACACCGCGGGGCCGATGGCAAGGCGCACTGGCTCGGTCTCTCGACGAAGGATTCCAATCCGGTCTCGTCATGGGCCGAATGGAACTATCGAGGCCTCGAAGCGAAGGAGGCCACCGCCACGAGCGGCGGGTATCCCGAATACCACGACGTCGTGCAGACCATGCGGAGGCTCGGCACCCAGCGCGGACACGGTTGCGGTCGGGCGTTCTGGGAGTACAGCGGTGATCGGTTGAACGGTTACGGCACGCCGATGGCCCTCATGATGCTTCCGTACTTCACCGACGGCTGCATCGGGTCCCAGGAGGGCCTGTACTTCGAAGCGTCGGCGACCGTGCCGTACCACTTCCTCATGCAGGCCGAGCTGTCACAGGCACCCTCGAACCCTCAGCGGAACCTTCCCTACCCGACACTCGACCTGGCCACCGGTGTCAAGCATCTGCAGATGCTCGGCGTGAAGTACTACATGGCGACCACGACCCAGGCTGTCAGCGCAGCCAAGCAGCAGCCCTCCTTGTTCGAGGTCGCGGTCAGCGGGCCGTGGCACATCTTCCAGGTCGCCGATGCGCCGCTGGTGGAGGGGTTGCGGTACGAGCCGGTTGTCTGGAGCAACGTGCGTGACCCGCAGACCGAATGGCTCAGTCCCACGGTCGCCTGGTTCCTCGACCCGACACGCTGGGACGTGCCGTTCGCGTCGAGCGGTCCGAGGTCCTGGCGCCGCGCCGAGTTCCACGGTGTCCCCAACGACCTGCGCCGTGTCATCACGCAGGTGCACACCCAGCTGGTCGGGTCGAACCCGATCGATCCGCTGCCAAAGGTCGCGAAGAGGAAGTTGCCCGAGGTCAACGTCTCGAACATGCACATGGGCGACGACGGGATCTCCTTCGACGTCGACCGTGCCGGCGTGCCCGTGCTCGTGAAGGAGTCGTACTTCCCGAACTGGGAGGTCACAGGTGCCGATGGGCCCTACCGGGTCAGCCCCAACCTCATGGTGGTCGTCCCGCATTCGCGCCATGTGTCGATGCATTACGGCCGGGCCGCGATCGACGTGGCGTCGGTGGGACTGACCGGCGTTGGCGTGCTCGGCCTCGTCGCGCTCTGGCGCCTCCCCGCAGTTGTGATGCCGGAGCGACGCCGACGGGGGCGAGCTCACCGCCATGCAAGGCCGTCACGTGCCACTGGTCCACGCCCGGACCCGGGTGTCGGTGATGAGGACGCGGACGACCATCAACCGGCCGATTCTCGTGCGCCTGAAGAGGTGGGCCTACTTCAGGAGAAGGCGGACGCTCCAAGTCGACCGGAGGTCCAGGAAGAGAGCCAGCAGGAGTGAAGCCATGGCTCCGCCGCTTCGCCGCCGTCGGGCTGCTCGTCACCGCGGTCGATGTCGGACTCCTGATGTTGCTCGCTCGCAGCCTCGACGTACCAGTCGTTGTCGCCGACATCGCGGCTCTCACCGCAGCAGCCACGGTTTCCTTCGTTCTCAACCGCACGTTGACGTTCGCCGATGACCCATTCGTACGCTGGGTTCACCTGCCCCTCGCGTTCCTGGCCACGGCTATCGCATCCGGCGTCGTGGACGTTGCGGTCCTCCAGCTGCTGGTCAGCGTCTCTACCATCGACAACGGGCTCGGTCTGCTGTGGGTGAAGTTGCCGGCGGTGGCGCTGGCCGCGGGCCTGCGCATGTGGGCGTACCGTGACCTGCTCTTCGCCGAGGTACGGCGGGATCTCGACGAACGTGTGCCGCGTCCGCCCGCTCCGGGCGACGTGCGGCTGTCGATAGTCGTTCCCACGTTCGAGGAGGAGGGTCAGATCGCCGACACGGTGAAGCGCCTTCGCGACGAGTTGGCCGACCTCGCCGCAGCCGGTGGGCTGGAGATCGTGGTCGTCGACGACGGGTCGGCTGACGCCACCGCGCAGAGGGCACGAGCGGCCGGCGCAGAACAAGTGGTGGTGCAGCCCCAGAACCGCGGCAAAGGGGCGGCGGTCCGGGCGGGGATGGCTGTGGCACGTGGCCGTACGTTGGCGTTCATCGATGCTGACCTGGCCTACGCCCCGTCGGAGCTGAAGAGCCTGGTGGTCGCAGTCGAAGACGGCTGGGACGTGGTGGTCGGAAGTCGCAAGCACACCGACACGACGATCCTCGTTCGAGCCGGCCGCCTACGCGAGATCGGGGGGCGGATCATCAACCTGCTCACCCACGCGGTGCTGCTCGGTCAGTATCGTGACACTCAGTGCGGTATCAAGGCCTTCCGTTCCGACGTGGCGCACCTGTTGTTCTCGAAGACGAGGGTCGACGGGTTCGCATTCGACGTCGAGCTGTTCCATCTCGTCGAGCGCTACAGACTCTCGCTGACCGAGGTGCCGGTCACTGTGGAGAACTCTCCCCGGTCAACGGTCCGTGTCGCGCCGGATGCCGCTCGTCTGGTGCGGGATCTCATCCGGGTGCGGCGTGGGGCAGGGCGCGGGTGGTACGAGCCGGCAGCCGGCGAGCTGCAGTCCCTCGTCCCGTCCGGGCCCTCGAACGCCCGGCACTAGGGTGGCCGCCGCCATGGCTGCACTCGACGCCGTCTTCAAGGCATACGACGTCCGGGGGACGGTGCCCGATCAGCTCGATGACGAGTTGTGCCGCCGCATCGGCGCAGCGTTTGCGCGCTTCGCTCTCGACGAAGGCGGTCGGTGTGAGCAGATCCTCGTGGCACGCGACATGCGGCCTTCGGGGGTCGGGCTTGCTGACGCGTTCGCCGATGGTGTCGCAGGCCAGGGCATCGACGTGGTGGAGCTCGGGTTGGCATCGACCGATCTCATGTACTTCGCCTCCGGCACGCTGGATGCTCCGGGCGCGATGTTCACCGCATCGCACAACCCGGCGCAGTACAACGGCATCAAGTTCTGCTTGGCCGGGGCCAAGGCGGTCGGGCAGGACACCGGCCTCGACCGGATCAAGGAGCTGACCGGCACAGGCCTACCGGCCTCGTCGCCGACGGGTGCGCGCTCGTCTCAGGATCTGCTCGGCGCGTTCGCCGACCACGTGCGTTCCTTCATCGACCGCTCGGTCCTCCGGCCACTGAAGATCGTGGCCGATACCGCCAATGGCATGGGCGGCCTCGTCGTGCCTGCCGTGTTCGTCGATCTGCCGTTCGAGCTCGAGATCCTCTATGGCGAGCTCGACGGCAACTTCCCGAACCACCCAGCGGATCCGATCCAACCGGAGAACCAGAGGGCGCTGCGCGCCAGGGTGAAGGAGGTCGGAGCGGACATCGGGCTCGCGTTCGACGGCGACGCCGATCGGGTCTTCGTGGTCGACGAGCAGGGTGAGGGCATCTCCGGGTCCACCACGACCGCGATGGTCGCCGCGGCAATCCTCGACAAGCAGCCAGGCTCGACGATCCTGCACAACCTGATCTGCTCAAGATCGGTGCCCGAGGTGATACGCGAGCACGGCGGTACACCTGTGCGGACCCGCGTCGGGCATTCATTCATAAAGGCGGTGATGGCCGAGACGGGCGCGGCGTTCGGGGGCGAGCACTCGGCGCATTACTACTTCCGGGACAACTTCCGGGCCGACTCAGGGCTTGTCGCGTCGATGCACGTCCTCGAACAGCTGTGTCGGGCCGGCGTGGCCCTGTCGGAGTTGCGCAAGCCATACGACCGCTATGCCGACTCCGGCGAGATCAACACGAAGGTCGAGGACCCAGCCGACGTGATCGAACGGCTGGCTGCCGAGTTCGGCAGCGCCCACCAGGATCGGCTCGACGGTCTCACGGTGGATCTCGGCGACTGGTGGTTCAACCTGCGGCCGTCGAACACGGAACCGCTCCTGCGCCTCAACCTCGAAGCTCGAACCCGTGCCGAGTGCGACGAGCACGTTGCCCGCATCCTCGACCTCATGACCAAGGGGTGAAGCCTTATGGCTCTTGATCCGAAACTGCTCGACATCCTCGCCTGTCCCGAGGACAAGGGGCCGCTCCTGTACTTCGAGAGCGAGAGCTCGTTGTACAACCCTCGTCTGAAGCGGCGGTACGAGATCCGCGACGACATCCCTGTGATGCTCGTGGACGAGGCCGAGACGGTGGACGACGCTGAGCACGAGCGGCTGATGGCCAAGGCCGAGGCCGAGGGCATCAAGCCGGCGGCCGAGGCAGCGGGAGGTTGACCCACGTGAGCGCCGACCGTCTCGACACGCTCGGCATGTTCGCTGCGACCGCCGGCTTGCCCGAGCAGATCGCCGCAGCGTCCGAGGTCGGCAAGGCGGTCGACGGTCTGCCCGACCATGACGACATCGCGAACGTGCTCGTGCTCGGCATGGGAGGCAGCGGCATGGCCGGGGACCTGCTCGCCGCCATCGCCGGACCGTTCATGCCGGTACCGGTGGTGGTGTGCAAGGGCTACGAGCCCCCGTCGTTCGTGGACGAGTCGACCCTGGTCATCGCGTTGTCGTTCTCGGGCGACACCGAAGAGACCGTCGAGGCCGCCATCACTGCTGCGGCCGCCGGTGGGAAGATCCTCGCCGTCTGCTCAGGGGGTGAGTTGGGGGAGTTGGCGTCGTCGTGGCGAGCGCCGATCCTGCGAATCCCAGCAGGCATCCCGATGCCCCGTGCGGGAATCGGCGCCCTCGCCATCCCGGCGATCGTCGCGCTGGAGCGGATGGCGCTGTTCCCAGGAGCGATCTCATGGATCGACATGGCGGTGCAACAGTTGGCTCGCCGGCGAGACCAGCTGGTGGCCGCCGGCAATCCTGCCGAAGCGCTGGCCCGGTCGATCGGCCGCACGTTGCCGATCATGTACGGCGGTGGCGACATCGGCGCAGTTGCCGCCGATCGCTGGAAGTCCCAGTGCAACGAGACAGCCAAGATCCCGGCGTTCGCCAATGTCATACCCGAGCTGTGCCACAACGAGATCTGCGGCTGGGGTCAGCACGGTGACATGACGCGCCAGGTGTTCAGCCTGGTGATGCTGCGTCACGACCACGAGCACCCTCAGGTCAGCCGACGCTTCGAGCTGGTAGCCGACCTGGTGGACGAGGTCGTGGCCGACCGCTTCACCGTCCGGGCCGAAGGCGAAGGCGAGCTGGCCCAGCTCCTCGACCTGGTGCTGTTCGGTGATTTCGTCAGCCTGCACCTGGCCGCGCAGGAAGGACTCGACCCCGGCCCCGTCCCGGTCCTCGATCAGATCAAGGCTGAACTGGCGCGCTGAAGCGGAACCGCTCGCGGTTTGGGGGAGCTTCGTGTCATCGTTCGAGTCTGACTCACCCGCCTTGTCGCGATGGAACCCCGAACCCAGGTCCTGCGCGGTGGGCATGGCCTTCGAACAGGTCGGCCGATGTCTGCTTCTTCGCACCGCTGGCCGAGCATCCCGCGACGAGGAACAGCACAGTCGTGGCCGCGACAAGTCGATGTCGGGCGCCTGCCCGGGGTCGTGCGTGTTGTGGGTGGATCATGGCCCTCCTGTCGGCCGTCACGGTCATCAGTTGACTCACGTCGACAGCACGGCGAACACGTACTCGTGGCACGGCACCATCTGCATGGTGTCCATGTCGGTGAAGCGGTGGTGGACCGCCATGCTCCGCGCCATGTTGTCTGTCAACCTGGCTACATCGCCACGCGCACCGTAGAAGCGGTCGAGGTCGAGCAGATCCTCGAGGCTCGGCACGCATTCCTCGACGATCCCGCGAAACGCTTCGGCACCCTCGGGCATCGTGCGCCACACCGCGTTGCGCATGTAGAGCGTGACCGGATGCAACTCGAAGGTGATCGGGGTCTGCTCACCGTGCCACACGGCGAAGAACTCCTCGTCGCTCAGGTCGGACCGTTTGTGGAACAGGGTGACGATGCTGATGCCCGGGGACCGATCACCGAGCGGCCAGTCGATCTGTGCATAGGCGAGGGGCACCGATTCGGTGACGAGGTGCGCGGCGGAGCGAGCATCGACGCGGTCGACGCGTTCCTCCACTCCCGCACGGTCGTCGATCGAGGGCAACCACACCCCGAGGGTGGCCCACAGCAGACCGCCGTCGGGGGCTGCTCCCCAGCGCATGGCGCCGGCTTCCGGTGCCTCGATGTTGATCCGGAGGCCGGCAACGCCGTCCTCGAGCAGCCCAGGGGCGAGCTCGTCGAGGAGATGGCGTTCCAGCGGCTCGAGTGGTTGGTCGGGGCGGCGCCAAAGGCCGTAGATCAGCTTCTCCACCTGCTTGTCTCTCAGTCGGCCATCTTGGCGGCGATGTCCTCGGCAAATCGCTTGATGCCGTCGAGCTTGGGTTGCAACTCTTCGGTGAACCCTGCGTAGAACACCCAGGGCATCGTCAGGATGTCCGTGATGCCGCCATCCTCGGCCTGGTGGTAGCCGTCGACGTCGAAGGCGTCGTCGAGCGACACGACCATCGAGAAGTCCCGGTCCGCGGTGCCGTACTCGGCTCGGTGGCCATCGATCTGGCGCCGCACCTCGATGGCGTCGGGCGTGCTCATGAGATCGGAGATCCACCCGTCGTTGCGTGCCGCGCGACGGAGCGCGGCGTCCGACGTGCCGCCGACAAGGACCGGCACTGGCTCGATGACCGGTGGGTTCATCTCGACCGGCGCGACGTCGTAGAACTCGCCGTGGTGCTCGATCATCTCACCCGACCACAACGCTCTCATCAGCTCGAGCATCTCGTCGGCCCGCTTGCCCCGCCGTCGAAACGGTTGCTCGAGGAGCTCGAACTCCTCTTAGCACCAACCCATGCCGATGCCGAGCGATACTCGGTTGCCCGACAGGACGGCCGCGGTGCCGACGGACTTGGCGACCCCATATGGGTTGCGCATGGGCAGCACATACACGTTGGTGAAGAACCTCAGCCGTTCGGTCACCGCGGCCATCGCTCCTATCGACACCCAAGGGTCGAGCCACGGCGTGTAGAGGTCCCACCGGCGCGAGCCGTCCTCCGTGTACGGGTACGGCGAGCGCAGCTCCTTCAGGTTCAGGACGTGATCCGACACGGACATCGCGTGGAACCCCGCCTCATCCGCGGCCCGGGCCAACGGGAGCCACTGCTCGGCGGGAACGAACGCGGTGGCGATGGAGAAGCGCATGGTTCGGTTTCCTTGTAGCTATGCGTGGGTTCCGCCGTCGATGCGGATGATCGAGCCGGTCATGTGCGCGCCGTCGTCCGAGGCGAGCATCGCTACCACCGAGGCCACCGACTCGGGCTCGCCCGGACCGGTGGGCGACATGATGCGGTGGATCAACCTTGCGTCGATGTCGTCGGGGAACGTGATCGACGTCGTGATCCCGCTCGTCACGCTGCCCGGGGCGATGGCGTTCACCCGCAGACCCTGCTTCGCGTACTCGACCGCGAGCGTCTGGGTGAGTGCGGCGACACCACCTTTCGACGCCGCGTATGCCGCCATCCAGGGGTGACCGAAGTGCGACGAGGTCGAGGCGGTGTTCACTATTGATCCGCGACTGGCGAGCAGATGGGGGATCGCCTCCCGGCACATGAGGAACGTCCCGGTCAGGTTGACCCGCAGGATCTGATCCCACAGGTTGATCGAGCACTCATGGCTGTGAGCGGTCCGCAGGATGCCGGCGATGTTGGCCAGTACGTCGAGCTTTCCGAACGCCTCGATGGCAGCGGTCACGCACTGGCTCGCCGTCGACTCGTCGCCGATGTCGGCCGGGTGCGCCATCGCCGACCCGCCCGCTCCCGCCCGGTCGTTCGCGACTGCAACCGCGTCGTCGAGGGCATCGGCCGCGATGTCGACCGCCAGCACTGAGGCGCCTTCGCTGACCAGGCGAGTCACTGTGGCTCGACCGATGCCCGAAGCGGCACCGGTCACGACGGCCGCTCGTCCCGAGAAGCGCTCCATCGGCATCGGCTCAGACTAGAACACGTTTCAGTTATGAGGACCGGGCTCCACTGTTCTCGACGCAACAGCTGCGCCAGGTCGCGGCCATTGCGTCGAGAATGGCGGGGCGCTGGCCGGGCTGCACGGCGTCGCGGTAAGGTGTCCTCCGGCCGTAGGGCCGCAGGGCTGTTCCGGGTGAGCCAGCTGGCTCCAGCCTCCCAAGTCGCAGGCGATTCCCGTCTGCTCCGATGCGTGGAGGAACCCAATGCCCCTGTCACTTGACGACTTCAAGGTTGCCGATCTCTCGCTGGCCGGCTTCGGTCGCAAAGAGATCGAGCTCGCCGAGCACGAGATGCCCGGTCTCATGTCCACCCGAGCGGAGTACACCGATGCTCAACCGCTGGCCGGAGCGCGCATCATGGGCTCGTTGCACATGACAGTGCAGACCGCGGTGCTCATCGAGACCCTCGTGGCTCTGGGCGCCGACGTCCGCTGGGTGTCGTGCAACATCTTCTCCACCCAGGATCATGCGGCAGCCGCAGCGGTGCTCGGGCCGGACGGCACCGCCGAGCGTCCCCAGGGCGTGCCGGTCTATGCCTGGAAGGGCGAGACGCTCGACGAGTACTGGTGGTGCACGGACCAGGCGATGCGCTGGCCCGACGGTGGCGGACCGAACATGATCCTCGACGACGGCGGCGACGCCACGTTGCTCGTGCACAAGGGGGCCGAGTACGAGATGGCCGGAGTCGTACCCGGGCCGACCGACGACGACTCCGAGGAGTGGAAGGTGGTCCTCGAGTTGCTGCGCGACTCCCTTGAGAAGGAGCCGAATCGCTGGACCCTCGTGGCCACCAGCATCCGTGGTGTCACCGAGGAGACCACGACCGGCGTGCACCGGCTCTACCAGTTGTTCGAAAACAACAAGCTGCTGTCCCCGGCGAACAACGTCAACGACTCGGTGACCAAGTCCAAGTTCGACAACTTGTACGGATGCCGCCACAGCCTGATCGACGGCATCAAGCGAGCCACCGACGTGATGATCGGCGGCAAGGTCGTCGTCGTCTGTGGTTATGGCGATGTCGGCAAGGGCTGTGCCCAGTCGTTGCGAGGCCAGGGCGCTCGCGTGATCGTCACCGAGATCGACCCGATCTGCGCGCTCCAGGCAGCCATGGAGGGGTTCCAGGTCACGACGCTCGAGGATGTGGTTGCGACCGCCGACATGTTCATCACGACCACCGGCAACTTCAACATAATCACCGCCGAACACATGGCTCGTATGAAGCACCAGGCCATTGTCGGCAACATCGGTCACTTCGACAACGAGATCGACATGGCCGGCCTGCTCAAGATGAGCGATGTTCAGCGGGTGACGGTCAAGCCCCAGG
>JBBSGQ010000008.1:0-22642 GCA_038253965.1 Acidimicrobiales bacterium
CATGCGGGCACTTCCGGCCGGGCCGCCGACCCCTGCCCCGGGCGCGCAGATGGCCGGCCCGCAGCGCATGGAGTACGCGCTGCACGTCGGCGAACGAGATCCCTACGACGTCGCCGACGACGCGTTCCTCCCGCTGGTCGCCGTTCGACCGCGTGGTGCAAGCACCGCCACCGCCGCCCATGGCCCGATCGCAGGTCGTGCGCTCGCGGTCTCCGGCGCCCAGGTGTCGTCGCTGACCCGCACGGCCGGCGGCCGCCTAGAGCTCAGGGTGTTCAACCCTACCGGCACCGTCACGATTGTCGACCTCGACGGCCGCTGCGGTTGGCTGGTCGACCTGCGTGGTCGGGCGCAAGAGCCGTTCGAAGGCACGTTCCCGCTACGGGCTGGAGGCATCCAGACCGTGGTGCTCGACCCGGGCTGACGCCAACCGCTCCACGCTCCGCTCCCGCCGTTCGGCGTCGGTGGCCCGCGCCTTTTGCCAAGGTGACTTCGCGGTTACCGGCGCGTCAGCTCGTTGCGCAACCCACAGAGGCACCCGACCGAGATCCTTGAGCCGACGCCTTCCGATGGGCCGCCAGGCGAAGGCCGGATCCTCGGCCAGCGCGTCGTGCACCGACGCGGCCACCACGACACTGGCCGGGAAGGCGATGCCGACGATGCGGCTGGCCAGGTTGACAACCGGTCCGAACAGGTCGGCATCCCGCTGTAGGACCGGGCCTGCGGCCAGACCGACTCGCACGTTGGACAGGTCGTCGTCGGCCGCATACGCCTCCGACAACGTGAGGCCGATCTCGACCGCTGCGGCGTCGTCGTCGACCGAGAACATCACCTCGTCACCGATCATCTTCACCACCCGGCCTCCGATGCGACCGACCGTGTCGTAGGCGATCGTCTCGAACCGATCGACCACCGCCGCCAATTCGCGTGGCGTTATCTGTTGACTCAGTGCGGTGAACCCGACCAGGTCGGCGAAGCCCACCACCAGGTGGTCGCGATCAGCACCGGCCGCCTCCTGGTTCAGGCGTTGGCGGGCCGCCACCTGGACGTGACGCCGCCAGACCGAGTCCATGACCTTGGGCAACGTCGGGATCAGCGTGGTCGCGTGCATCGAGAAGCTTTTCTGACGCCGGGCCCGTTCGGGACTCAGGCCACCGGCCGCTCGCCGCGCTGGTCCGTCCACCACGCGCTCATCGCCGAGGCCGTCTCCGTCGTCGTCTTCGCTCTCATCGTCGCCATCGCCTTCGCCTTCGCTCGGATCGAGCGCGTCGATCTGGGCGAGCGCCACCCGGGCGAGCGAGGAGCCGATCACGCGACTCATCTGCACCGCGAGGGCAGGGTCGATCACCTCTTCGTCGATGAGCTCCGCGACCGTGTGCAACATGTCGGCGTCCGACCGGGTGAAGAGGCGGTCGCCCGGCCGTGGTTCGGCGAAACCCAACGACCGCCACAGCTGAGCGATCTGGGACGCCGGCATGCCGGTCACCTCGGCCAACTCGGTGAGGTCGTAGGAGGCCGGCTCGGACACGACGAGCCGCTCGATGGCCAGCAATGGCACCGTGCCGTCCCGTTCGGCCTGATCGAGCTCGGCATCGGACACCCCCAACGCGAGCAGCGCATCGCGCAGCGTTGCGCCAGGGTCTGATGCGCCGACCGGTCGCGTCGCTTCCTCGTCGGTCACCTGCTCATCCTGGCCCACCGATGGGAGCGGCGCGGCCCACAGGGCTCAAGTGAAGTCGCCGCCGTCGCCGGGGTGTTCGGTGACGACGCAGACAGGTTGCAGCCCGGTCGGTGGGGCAACCTCGGCCAAGAGCGTCTCGCCGCGCGGTTCAGTCGTGGCCCAACTCGGATCCAGGCCAGGGACCGCGATGCGGACCGTCCGGCCTCCGATTGGACGATCGAGCTGCCAGAGCAGCGCCGGCCTCGTACCGTGCCAGCGCAGTGCGTAGGACAGCCGGCCGTGCGCGGTCGGGGCGTCGTGCAACTCCACCGCGCCGCCGTACCACTGAGGCGGGAAGACGGCCAGCAGATCGAGACCTTCCCGGACCTCCTGGACGAACACCGCGCGGACCGCGTCCAACAGCAGCGCGGCCGCCACCAGGTCCTGGGGCTCTCCGGGGCTGGCGAACCCGAACGTCGGCGACGCACCGGCGAGCACCTCGACGAGGATGTCGACTCCAGCCACCTGGCCGGTCGTGATCGCGTCGAGCGCTGCGCTCAACAGCATCCGGGGCGCGCCAGCGATGGCAGTCGTAACGCCTTCGCCGGCATGGGCCACGCGGTTCGCCACGGCCCGGAGATCGATGGCGCCGTCGGACTGCCCTGCGGCATCGAGTGCCGCAGCCATCGTGGCCAGAGATCGCACCGCCGCCCGCCGGTCGTGCCGTCTGAGGCGAGCCAGATCTGCAGCCCGGTCCAGACGGCTGACCGCAGCGACGAGGTCGGGCAGGAGGTCATCGAACAACTGCTGGTCTCCCGCCAACAGACGATGGGTGGCCGCCGCGTCGACAACCTCGATGTCGCCCTCAACTGAATCGTCACTCGAGGCGAGAAGCGCCGACCAGCGCCGAAGCGTTCGGCGCGCCTCATCGTGGTGGCCGAAACGATCGAGCGTAGCGACGATCCGACCCGCATCGGCGAGGTCGTCCGCGGCAACTGATCCCCGGACCGGGCCTGCGTGGCGCAGCCCGTCGGACCACGGCGCAAGCAGGATCGACCGCCGGGCGGCAGCAACCGCCGTAGCGAGCTGAGATGCTGGAATCTCCACCCGCGTCGCTCGGCCTGCATGGGCATCCCAGCCGGCGACCACGTGAGCAGCTGAGGGAATGACCGGAGGCCATCCCGGCGCTGCTCCTGGCTCCACGCCGATCGGCAGGACCAGGCGGATCGTCGTGCTGTGGGCGACGGGAAACAGGAACGCCGCCTGGGCAAGTCCGTCCTGGCAGGTCACGACGACGCCCCCAGTCGAGCCATGGAGCTCGGACGCGGCACCGTGTTGGACCGTGCGCGCCACGTCGCCGGTTGCGGCCGACGATGCGGCGACGCGAGCAGGCCGCCGTCGAAAGATCAGGCCGGTTCGGTCATCCACGATGACCGCCTGCGCCGGGTCACCGTCACGACCTGCACCGACCGCGACCATGCCGATCGACGACAGAGCTGTGAGACTTTCGGGGGTGGCCGGGCGCACGGCGAACGCGATGGCGAATGGCACTGAGGAGCAGTTCTCCACCTCGACCACCACCCACTCATCACCTCCGTCGAACGCCTCGCCACGGATGCCATAGACCCGCTGCACGGCGTCGCCGCCAGGGATCCGGACCCGCGTCTCCACAACCGGTGCGTCGCCCACGAGATGCTGCCGGACGCCTGCCTCAATCGACGGAAAGTGCCATCGGTCGTCGGCTCCGACCCACCAGTCGAGTGACCAGCGCGAGCCAGGTCCGAACGGCGTGACCAAACCGGAAGGGTCGACAGTCGTGGCCCACCGGGAATCGACTGTTCCCACCAACGTCCATGCCGGCAGCCCGCCAGGCCCAGGCGCGCGAGGAAGCACCCATCCATCAGCGCGCATCTCCTCCAGTCGTCGACGCTGATCGTCGTCACGACCGCCGGCACGCGGCGCGCCGGATCGACGACGCAGCACCAGCGGTCAGCGCCTGTCCGACAGGCCGTGCATCTCTCGACCGGTCTCACGCTTCAGCAGGCCGCTATAAGCCTCCTGCGCGGTTCGTCCTTCGTGGCAGACCGCACGGACCTCGGTCGCGATCGCCATTTGCACGCCGTGCTCGTCGGCGAGCTCCATGACCACCTTCGACGTCTTCACGCCCTCGGCGACCATGTTCATCGCCGCGATGATCTCGTCGATCGTGAGACCCTGGCCAAGCTGTTCGCCGACGTGGCGGTTCCTGCTCTGCCGGCTCACACACGTGGCCACCAGATCGCCCATCCCGGCGAGGCCCGAGAACGTGAGCGGATCGCCGCCCATCGCGATGCCGAGGCGGCTCATCTCGGCCAGGCCGCGGGTGATCACTGCGGCGCGGGTGTTGTCTCCGGCACCAAGGCCGTCGGCCATACCCGAAGCGATGGCCACGACGTTCTTCAGCACACCGCCGAGCTCGCAGCCGATGACATCCTCGTTCGTGTACACCCGGAAGAGGTCGGTGGCGAAGATGTCCTGAAGTGCCTTGGCCACGTTGTCGTCATCCATGGCGATGACGCTCGCCGCGCCGTGGCCGGCCAGGATCTCCTTGGCCAGGTTCGGCCCGGTGAGCACACCGATCGGATGACCCGGAAGCACCTCGGCGACGATCTGGCTCATGCGCAGCTTCGTACCGACCTCGAGCCCCTTCGCCAGGCTGACCACCGGCACCCACGGACGCAGATACGGCTTCACGTCTTCGAGAGACCCGCGGAAGCCCTGCGACGGCACACCCATGACCAGGACGTCGGCCTGGCGCACAGCCTGCTCGAGGTCGGCGGTGGCCCGCAGTCGCGTGGGCAGCACGTAGTCGGCCAGGTAGTCACCGTTGCGATGCTCGGTATCGATCTGTTCGGCGAGATCTGCGCGACGGGCCCACAGCATGGTGGGAGCGTTGTGCGAGGCCAGGGCAGCCACCGTCGTGCCCCACGATCCCGCTCCGATCACCGCCACGTTGATGTCCATGCCCGCGGAGCATACCGAGGCCGACGCGTCGGCTCCGGGGGGTCAACCCCATCGGTCGGTAGCGTGCGGTGGTCCACCAGCAGGTCGACCTCGCCACCAATCCCGACTGGTCACTGGCTCGTCACCATCCGGTGCTCGCCGCCTCTCCGCGCAGCGACGGCATGCTGCCGATGGTGGCCGGCGGCAACTTCGAGGCCGACCCCCAATGGTCTGGTCGAGGTGTCGGTGGACACCGAGCGCATCGAGATCAGATCGCCGGTGCCGGTGGTGCTCGATCTCGGTGGCGACGCGTCCGAGCCGACGCGGCTGTCCGCCGGTGATCACGTCCTCGACCGCTGAGGGTCGATCGAGACGTCCCGTCTGACCTACGCGGTACGGTCGAACCGTGACGCTCGGCAGGTCAGTGGCCGTGCTCGTGCCGGTCAAGGGGTTCGCCGAGGCGAAGCTGCGACTCGCACCTGCGTTGACCGGCGCGGAGCGCGAAGACCTTGCCCGCCGGATGGCGACGCGCGTGGTGAGCGCGGCGGCACCGCTGCCGGTCGCCGTCGTCTGCGACGACGCCGACGTGCGGGCATGGGCCGAGTCGGTCGGCGCCCAGGTCCTGTGGCGGCCCGGCCGCGGGCTCAACGGCGCCGTTCTGGACGGCGTCGCGGCCCTCGCGGTTGCCGGGTTCGACCGGGTGGTCGTCGCCCACGCCGACCTACCGCTCGCAACTGCACTGGCCTGGGTGGCGGAAGGCGAAGGGGTCACGCTCGTTCCTGACCGCCACGACGACGGGACCAACGCCGCCTGCGTCCCGGCGGCGGCCGGCTTCCGGTTCGCCTACGGGCCGGCCTCGTTCGAGCGTCATCGGGCCGAAGCTTTGCGACTTGGCCTCGGGCTGCGCATCGTGCGTGACGCAGCGCTCGGTTGGGACGTCGACGTTCCCGGCGATCTCGGGTTCGAAAGGACCGGGTTCTGGGCGCCCTGCCCGTGATCTCACACGACCTCGCGGTGCCGGCGCGCGCGCTCGCCATCGCCGCCCATCCCGACGACATCGAGTTCGGCTGTGGCGCCACCTTGGCCAAGTGGTCGGCGTCGGGCTGTGAGGTCTCCCACCTCGTGTGCACCGACGGCTCGAAGGGCACCTGGGATGCTGACGCCGACATCGCTGCGCTGATCGCGATCCGCCGAATCGAACAGCGCTCGGCGGCCCGAGCACTCGGAGCGACAGGGCAGGTCGTGTTCCTCGATCGCGTCGACGGCGAGCTCGAGGATGACCGCAAGACGCAGTCCGAGGTCGCCCGGTGGATCCGCGTCCTGCGACCCGATGCCGTGCTCGGACACGACCCATGGAAGCGTTATCGACTGCATCCCGACCATCGGGCCGCGGGTTTTCTCACCGTCGATGCCGTCGTTGCCGCCCGTGATCCCCACTTCTTCCGGGGGCACGGCGTGGCCAATCATCGTCCGACCGCCATGTTGCTGTTCGAAGCTGACGAGCCCGACCATGCCGAGGACGTCACGGGTTTCGTCGACACGAAGATCGCCGCCCTGCTCGCCCACGAGAGTCAGTTCGAGACGACCATGAAGATCGACGCGGGTCGGTCCTCTGGATCAACTGCCGAACGCGCGGCGTTCGCTCAGCGCATCAAGGACGATCTGGCCGAAGCTGCCCGGTGGGCCGACCTCCCTGTCGGCAGATACGCCGAGCGGTTCAAGCTGATCTCTGATCTGTGACCGTCGGCGGCCGACCACCGAACGAACTCGACGCACTAGCGGGGGCAACACGCTCTATTGCGTCGAGTTCGATCCTCAGATCTCGTCCGGGACCCAGTTGCCGTGGAAGCCGACCGGCACACGGGCCGGCAGGTGCACGCTGGCCACCGGCTCGCCGGCGATGTCCTGCGCGTCGAGGATCACCAGGCTGCTCCGGTCAGTCGCTGCGTCATAGACGTAAGACATCACCCAACCGTCGTCCTCGGTTGCATCAGCCGAGCGGGGCACGAACACGCCTTCCGCGGTGGAGCGTCCGGGTCCGTAGTCGTGAGCGTCGATCGTGCCGTTCGTCAGGTCGTGCTTGAGCATCGTGCTGCCGTCGAAGCCGACATCGTCACCGAGCGACAAGGACGCGCCATAGCCGTACCGATGCGGGCGGGAAACGACCCGCTCGTCGACTCGAGGGAACTCCTCGGCGCGGTCGCTCAACTGTTCCTCTTTCACGAGTCCGGCCGCCAGGTCGACGGTCCAGCGCCACAGTGAAGGCGCGCCCTCATTCGGCCCGAGACGGTCCTGGTCGAACATCCGGGGATGGCGGATGACGTCGAGCACGACGCTGTCACCGTCGTCGTACGCGTTTAGCGGGTGGAACACGTAGCAGGGCTCGACCTCGAACCACCGGACGTCAGCGTTCGTCCCTTCGCGGGGCAGCACGCCGACTCGAGCGCCGTAGTCGTTGTCCCAGACATACGGGAACGTCGCGCCGGCCGCCGCGATCTCCAGGTTGAACGTGACCGGCAGGTCATAGATGACCGCATGGCGCTCGGTCAGCGACATGTCATGCATCATCGGTGAGCCCTTGACCGAGATCGGCTCGAGCTTGCGGACCCGGCCGTCCGTGCCGACCACTATGTACTGGATGTGGTCGAGGCCCCAGAAGTAGGCGGCAGCGAACAGCTCGCCGGTCTGCGGGTCACGCTTCGGGTGGGCGGTGAAGCCGTTCGGCAACGTGCCATCGAAGTCGGCGTGGGCGACAGTGTCGAGCTCGTAGTCGAGCTCCACCGGTCGTCCCCCGGCCTCGACGATGGCGAACGTCCGACCATCCAGGCCGATGACGTTCGTGTTGGCGCCGTCGAAGCCGCCGTGGCGCTCCCCCGGTGCCGGTTCCTCGCCGAGAGCCGTGCTCACCTTCGTGGAGCGAACCCACCGGTTCCGGTACCACTCGGCCTTGCCACCTCGCAGACGAACACCGTGGGCCATGCCATCGCCGGTGAACCAGTGATACGTCGCCGGGTCGACCTCGCTGATCGGGTTCGGGCCGATGCGCAGGTACCGGCCCTCGAGCTCGGCCGGGACGGAGCCGGTGACCGGCAGATCGACAGCAGTGAGCTCCTCGTGCACCGGCGCGTAGTTGCCGGTGAGGAAACGGTTGCCTGTGACATCGGTGGTCGTCATGCCGAGCTCCTCTGATCATAACGATGTTGTGGCATAGTTATAACGCCGCTATGTATCCTTGTCAACAGCCATGAGCCCGAAGCCAGCTGATCCGAACGTCCGCACCGCATTGGTCGAGGCGGCGGCCCGCCTGCTCACCGAGGAGGGACCGAGCGCGCTCACGACGCGACGCCTCGCCCGGGAGGTCGGTGCATCGACGATGGCCGTGTACACGCACTTCGGCGGCATGGAGGAGCTACGCACCGCGATCAGCCTCGAGGGCTTCCGCCGCCTGGCCCGCCGGTTGAACGGGGTCGCATCCACTGATGACCCAGTGGCCGGCATCGTCGCTCTCGGGCGGGCGTATCGGCGAAACGCGCTGGCCAACCCCGATCTCTATCGGGTGATGTTCGGATCACATCCTGAGGACTGGGCGATGGGCCCCGCCGATCAGGCGATGACGTTGGGCACGTTCATGACCCTGGTCGACGCGGTGCAACGATGCATCGAGGCGAAGCGGATCGGCCCCGGAGACGCATGGGCCATCGCGGCTCAGATGTGGGCGACGCTTCATGGGATCGTGATGCTCGAGCTGTCCGGCTTCCTGGGTCACTCAGACGCAGTCCGTACCGCCGACGAGGTGACGTTCAACCTAGCCGTCGGACTCGGCGACCAGCCCGCTCTGGCTCGGCGCTCGATCGGTGGAGCACTGGCGCCATCCGAGCACTGAGCCGAGCTATTTGTACGGAATACAAACTAGCGCGGTACAGTTGTCGCGGTCAGTTCATTCACGAATCTGATCGGAGGCGACCATGCGAGTCGCGATCATCACTGGAGCGTCCCGGGGGCTCGGCGAGGCGCTAGCCCGTCAGCTCGCCGCAGACGGCTGGGCGCTCGTGCTGGATGCTCGGGGCGCACAAGCCCTCGAACGAGTGACGGACGAGTTGTCTGGCATGACTGCGGTGACGGCCATCTCCGGCGACGTCACCGAACCGAGCCATCGGACGGCGTTGGTCGCCGCGGCGGGTCGACTCGGGGAGCTGGAGCTGCTGGTGAACAACGCCGGCATCCTCGGTCCGAGTCCGCAACCGGCGTTGTCGGACTACCCGCTCGAGGTGTTCGAAGACGTGTACCGCGTCAACGTCAGCGCTCCCCTGGCCCTCATCCAGCTGGCACTGCCCGCTCTGTCGGCCAACGAAGGAGCCGTCGTCAACGTCACGTCTGATGCCGCCGTCGAGCCCTACGAGGGCTGGGGCGGCTACGGCTCAGCCAAGGCGGCACTCGAGCACCTGTCGGCGATCCTGGCTGTTGAACGGCCCGACCTCAGGGTCTGGTGGATCGACCCGGGGGATCTCCGGACGCAGATGCACCAGGAGGCGTTCCCGGGCGAGGACATCTCCGATCGGTCCGAGCCCGCCGACGTGGCACCGGCCTTCGGCCATCTGATCACGGCGCAGCCGGCGAGCGGACGACACCGGTTAGCAGACTGGGCTGAGGTGCCCGACACGGAAAGGCTGGCGTGATGGCTCCGCTCCTCCTATCGCCGAGCGGCGCCAGGTCCTCCGGTGCTTCGCCGACGCAGCTCACACCACTGGTACCCCGCCCCGTCGAGACGACCTCGCCGTTGGACTTCGTACTGCCTCCGTCGCTCGAAGCCCACGAGCCACCCGAGCTCGAAGGCCGCCGCCGCGACGACGTCCGGCTGCTCGTCGCATCTGCGTCCGACTCGAGAATGCACCACAGCACCATCGCTGAAGTGGCGGACTGGCTCCGCCCCGGCGACATGCTGGTGGTCAACACCTCGGCCACGCTTCCTTCCGCCCTGACCGGCAGACGTCTGACCGACCCCAGCTCGCCGGCTGAACCTGTGCTCGCCCACCTCGCCACGCCGCTCCCGGGCGGACTGTGGCTGGCCGAGCTCCGCCGACCGTTCCCGAGCGGCAACGAGCCGTTGCGCGACGCCGAGGTCGACGACCTCGTCGTGCTCGACTCCGGCGGCACGTTGCACCTGGTCGCCCCGTGGCGGCCGGCTCCGCCCGGTGGCGGCACCCGGTTGTGGGTGGTGGAACCCGAGCTCGACCAGCCAGTCGAGAGCTACCTCGTCACCCACGGGCGCCCGATCCAGTACCGGACCACGCCGCACCCGGTCGGCATCGATGCCTACCAGAGCATCTTCTCCCGGACGCCGGGAAGCGCCGAGATGCCGAGCGCGGCGCGCCCGTTCACCGCTTCGATCGTCGCCGATCTCGTCACCCGTGGCGTGCTCGTCGCGCCATTGCTCCTGCACACCGGTGTCTCGTCGCTCGAGGAAGGTGAGGAACCACCGATCGAGCGATACGACGTACCCGTGGCGACCGCAGCATTGGTCGATCATGTCCACCACCGCGGAGGCAGCGTCATCGCCGTCGGCACGACAGTCGTACGCGCTCTCGAGACCACCGCCGACGAATCGGGTAGCTCCCATCCGGGCAAGGGCTGGACCGATGTGGTGCTGTCTCCGCAACGTCGAACCAGGGTGGTCGATGGGCTCATCACCGGCTGGCACGAGCCCCGTTCCTCTCACCTTCGTCTGCTCGAGTCGGTGGCCGGTCGCGACGTTCTCGAACGCTCCTACGCAGAGGCCCTTGCCGAGAGCTACCAGTGGCACGAGTTCGGCGACCTGCACCTGATCCTCCCATGACATCGCGCGATCTGAAGAAGAGTCGGTCAACCGCTCAGCCGTCCGACGACGAGCTGGCTGAACGCATCCGCGAGGCGGGGCTGCGAGCCACCCAACCGCGCATCGAAGTCCTTCGCGTGCTGAATGACGGCGGCCATCGCACGGCCTCGGAGGTCGTGGAGGCCGTGGCCCACCAGGGCGTCGACGTGGCCCGCATGTCGGTCTACAACGTCCTGCACAACCTCACTCGCGTCGGCGTGGTGGCTGCCGTCGAGCTCGGCCCCGACCGGACGATCTACGAGCTCGACCACGGTTGGCACCACCACTTCGTGTGTCGCCGCTGTGGTCGGATCATCGACGTACCCTGCATCGTCGGTGCGAAGCCGTGCCTGCAGGCCGACCTGACGGGGGCAGAGATCGATGAAGCGGCAGTGACGTTCCGCGGCCTGTGTCCTGCGTGCGTCAACCGATCGAAGACGCGGGCGCGCTGAAGCCGGTCACGTCAGGCTGAGCGCGCCCGGCCGTGCCGCGCATCTACTCCGACGACGAGGTCGACGCGGGCGGCCGGCCTGCACCCGGACCACCGGCGAAGCACTGGGCGATTGCCATCCACTCGGTGGCGAGCGCGCCTGTGACATCCAGGTCGGTGTCGACGATGTTGCGACGCTGGGTCACCGCCAGGCAGAAGTCGAGGGCCGAACCGCTCACCCGGTCGTCTGACGACGCGTCGCCCCACGTCCACGCGGCTCCTGAAGGGGCGCGCAGCTCGACGCGCACATCGCCGCCGGGTGCGTCGCGCCCGTGCACCACGTAGGCGAACCCTCTGGTGCGCACGCCGAGATGGGCGATGTGGCGCAGCCGATCGGTGACCGGACGCTCGGCCCCGAGTCCGGCGATCGACAGGCCGTCGATCACGTCCTGGCCGTGGGCCCACGTCTCCATCAGGCGAGCCGTGACGAAGGACATCGCACTCATGGGCGGGCCGTACCACGGCAGCCGGGCCTTCGGGTCGAGATCAGCGAACACGCCGGCGAGTGCGGCTCTTGCCTCGCGCCACGCGATGAGCAACTCAGCGGCCGGTGCCTGCCGACCTTCGGCGACGATCCGCTCTTCCCAGTGGTCTACGTCGCCCATCACGCCGGCGAGCGATGCGTTGAACGCGTCTGGATCGACTGCCGCCCGATGGGCCTGGCCATCGAAGTACGTCAGGTGCCAGATCTGGTCCCGTACCGCCCAACCCTCGGCCGGCGTCGGGAGCTCCCAGGCCGGCGCGGCAAGGGCTGCCACCACATCGTCGAGAGCGTCCCGCTCCTCGCTCAGATCGACGAGCAGCCCGGCATACGGATCGGCCATGGCCTCAGTCTGCAGCCATCCGCGCGGGTCTTGCGTCGGACGACCCGGGGACGAGGGTCCAGCGACACCGTGACCCCCGTCCACGGGATCGACGCTGCCTCTACCGCGCGATCTTTGCCAGCTTCGGAGCCGGCGTCTGCTTGGCGACCGTCTTCTTGAACGTGGCACCGATGCTCGCTTTCGGCGCCTGCTTCGCCTTCACCTTCACCGTTGCGCCGGTCTGCGGGTTCCTTGCAGTCCTCGCGGGCCGGGACACCTGTTCGAAGCTGACGAAACCGGTGAGCGCGATCTTGTCGCCCTTGGTGACCGACGCGAGCACTGTCTCTTCGAAGGCCTTGAGCACGGCCGCTGCCGTGCGGTTATCGGTTCCGGCCTGCGCCGCAACCTGCTCGACCAACGCGGCCTTGGTGATGTTGGCCACAGCCAACCTCCTCAGATGTTCGGGGTGGGTGAGTGCCTGATCAGAGTCGCCACCGCGCCAGAAATCAAGGACCCTCACGGGCTTTCCTCTGCGTCAGAGCGCGTAGGAGCCGAGCCGACAGGCGAGGCGACCCATCAACACGGCGTCGCTACGCCAGGCCGAAGCCTGGCGAGGACAACCGAGGCCACAACACAGGGCGACCTTTCGCTCGAGTCCATAGGGTTGCGTTCGTGCTCGGCGACGGAACCTACGAGGCGATGGTTGTGGACGCTGTCGACGATGCAGGCGTGGTTGTCCTCGACCTGGCGGTGCTGACCGGCGCGCACAAGGGCGAGGTCGTGACCGTGAGGGCCAGTGGGTTCGAGCGGGACCCGCTCGACCTCCTCGCGATACCGGCCACGCTGACCGTGGCTGGCGGCCAGCCGAGCGTTCAGCTCGAAGGCTGACCCACATCGAGCGACGCCGGCCAGGCCAAGCCCGGCGCGCTCAAGCCGCCCCGGTCGGCACAAGCGCACCCACCTCGCTCAGCCCAGCTCAGAGCACAGCCCGCAACCGATCGGCGTACTCGGCCGCCTCCTCGTCGCTGCCATAGCGCGTCCGAGGCCAGAAGAACCCGCGCAACCCGTCTTTGCGGTTCCGGGGGACGATGTGGACGTGGAGGTGCGGCACACTCTGACTTATCCGATTGTTGACGGCGACGAAGGTACCGGCCGCACCGAGGCCATCCTCGGCCGCCGCCGCAAGGCGCTGGGCCCGGTAGAACAGCGGTTCGACGAGGGCGCCAGGAAGGTCGGTCAACGTCTCGAGGTGGCCGCGAGGCACTAGCAGCACGTGGCCCTTGAAGACCGGACGAGCGTCGAGGAAGGCAACCGCGACATCGTCGTCGAGCACGCGATGAGCCGGTAGCTCGCCGGCCACGATCCGGCAGAACACGCAGTCTGGGTCGGGAGCACCGACTGGCTGTGCCGCCACGACGACCGATGTTGACACGCATGGCTGACGACCTGCGGCAGGCTGCCCGGGGTGGCATGGTGGTGACGATGCGGGTCGCGCTCTTGATCACCTGTTTGGTCGACGTCTTCGAGCCGGCGATCGGCGAGGCCACAGTCGATGTGCTCGAAGCCGCCGGCTGCGAGGTGACCTGCCCGCTCGGTCAAACCTGCTGTGGCCAGCCGGCATGGAACGCCGGGTTCGCGCAGGACGCGGCGAGGGTCGCCCGCACCACGCTGACCGCCCTCGAATCGGCTCTAGACGCGGGTGCGGAAGCGGTGGTCGCCCCGGCCGGATCCTGCACCGCGATGATCCGGGTGTTCTGGCCGGAACTGTTCGCCACGGTGGGAGATCACGCCGGTGTCGACCGAGCGCGAGCGGTCGGAGCACGCACCTACGAGCTGACCGAGGTATTGACCGGCCCTCTACAGGACCGGCTCCCACCGCTCCACCTCGCTCACAGCACCCGGGTCGCATGGCATCACTCTTGTCACCACCTGCGCGAGCTGCAGGCAGGTCAGGCACCAGCGCGTCTGCTTGGCGCAATCGAGGGTTGCGAGCGGGTGAGCTGGGACACCGAGCGATGCTGCGGGTTCGGCGGCACGTTCTCCTTCAAGCTTCCCGAGACTGCAGAGGCGATGGCCGACGAGAAGCTGAGGTCGCTCGCCGCCGCAGACCCGCCTGCCGACTTCGTCGCGAGCGCCGACTCGTCCTGCCTGTTGCACCTTCGCGGGCGCGCCACGGCGATCGGCGCACCGATACGCACCCGACACATCGCTGAGGTGCTCGCGGCGGCGCTACCCACCGAGGGACGATGAGCGGCCACCACCAGCTGGCAGGCACCACACTTCGCCAGCGCACTGCGACAGCGGTCGCCGATCCGGTGCTGCGCTCGCGCGTCGGTCGCGCTGTCGATCGCTTCGCCGGCCATCGCGAGGTCAGCCTCGCTGCATTGGAGGACGCCGACGGCCTCCGCCACGCAGGTCGGGCGCTGAAGGCGGAGATCCTCGCCGACCTGCCTGCGGTGCTCGAACAGCTGGCCGACGAGGCGCAGGCTCGGGGCGTCCACGTGTGTTGGGCCGACTCTGCAGCCGAAGCCAACGACTACGTCGCTCGCATCGCCGGCGGAGGCCGGGTCGTGAAGTCGAAGTCGATGGCCACCGAGGAGACTGGACTCAACGAGGCGCTCGAGGCCGCCGGTGCGCGCGTCGTCGAGACCGACCTCGGCGAGTGGATCATCCAGCTCGCCGGCGAGACCCCGAGCCACATCATCGCTCCGGCCCTGCATCATGACCGCCACTCGATCCTCGACGTGTTCGAGCAACGTGCTGCTGCAGTCGGCGTCGAACCGGAGCCCGAAGCGCTCAACCGGTTCGCCCGAAGTGAGCTTCGCCGCGAGTTCCTGGCTGCCGATGTCGGCATCACCGGCGTCAACTTCGGCGTGGCGGAGAGCGGATCACTTGTGATCGTCACCAACGAGGGCAACGGGAGGCTTGTGTCAACCCTTCCTCGGACCCACATCGCAGTGATGGGGATGGAACGGGTCGTGCGGACATGGGACGAGGTCGACCTGTTCCTCACCCTGCTGACGCGATCAGCCACCGGTCAGGCCCTCACCAGCTACACGAACATCATCAGCGGTCCCCGGCGGGCCGGCGAAGCTGACGGGCCGGATGAGCTGCATCTCGTCATCCTCGACAACGGCCGCAGCGACCTGCTGGCCACGGAGTTCCACGAGATGTTGGCCTGCATCCGCTGCGGAGCATGCCTGAACGTCTGTCCCGTCTACCGCCAGACCGGTGGGCACGCCTACGGCTGGGTCTACTCCGGACCGATGGGCGCGGTGCTAACACCGCTCCTCTCCTCTGGTCAGCCCGAGGCAGCCGAGGTCGCCGACGCCTCGACGTTGTGCGGTGCCTGCATGCAGGCCTGCCCGGTCGAGATCCCGTTGCAGGACATGCTGCTGTCCCTACGGCGACGCAAATCCGCCGATGCCGGCCGGGCCGAGCGGGCGCTGTGGCGGGCGTGGAGCGAGGCATGGTCTCGTCGGGCTGGCTATGAGGCCACGACGAAGGCCGCCACGTGGGGGCGAGGGATGGTCAAGCACGGGGGCCGATTGCCTGTCCTGCAGCGCTGGGCTGCGGGCCGCAGCACCCCTGTTCCGGCCACCGAGCGGTTCCGCGACCGGTGGCGCAACCGGTCAGATCGATGACTGTCGCCGGCGATCGCCGCCGGTTCCTCGGTCGCCTGCGTGCCCGACTGGCAGACGAGATACCGAGCAACCCGGCCCACCCGCTGCCGCCACCGGTCCACGAGGTGCCGGCCATCGGTTACCGCTCCGTACAGCCTGATGACCTCGTCGGCTCGTTCGAAGCTGCCGCCACGGCCGCCGGGGCACGGGTCCACCGTTGCGTCGGGCCGGAGATCGCCGATGAGTTGCTGATCGACTTGCTCGCTCGATACGGCGTCCGACGAGCTGTTGTGTCCGAAGAGTCGATGGCGCGCACGGTCGGAGGATCGCTCACACGCCTGGGCATCGACGTCGAGCCAACCCCGGCGAGCCCCGGGACTTCGGCCGCGGCCGACGTCGGTGTCACTTCCGCGATCGCTCTTGTTGCGGCCACCGGCTCGGTGGTGCTCGACAGCAGTTCGATGCGCACGCGAGCCGCAAGCCTGCTGCCGCCGTTGCACCTGTGTGTGGCTGCCACAGACCTGGTGGTCCGGAGCCCGTCAGAGGTCCTCCGGCCGCTCACCGGTCATCCGGAGCGTCTTCCGTCGAACCTCATCTTCGTCACCGGGCCGAGCCGCACGGGTGACATCGAGCAACTGCTCACGATCGGAGTGCATGGTCCGGTAGCCGTTGAGATCGTGCTCACGGAACCTCGTGTCCCGTGAGCGCGGCCCTGACTCGCATCATGGTCAGCCCCGGGCGGCCGCCACCAGAAGGAGTGTCCCGAAGACCACGAACGCCGTCGCCGCGGCGATGCTGATCGTCCGTTCCGGCAGCCGAGTGCCGAGCTGACGGCCGACGATGATCGCAAGGGCATCGGCCGCCACCATGCCCACCGTCGAACCGGCCCATGTCCCGATGGCGCCCTCGCGTGTCGCCAGTGTGATCGTGGCGAGCATCGTCTTGTCGCCCAGCTCGGCCAGGAAGAACGTGACGCCCACCGCGCCGATGCTGGCGAGGGCGCTCCTGTGGCTGGCGCGGTCGGCGGCGAGCTTCTCCTCGTCGTCCAACGTGTCGCCCTTCAACGTCCACGCGGCAAACCCGAGAAACGCCAGACCAGAGGCGAGATTCACCCACTGGCCGCTGATCCTGCTTCCCACCAGACCGCCGATGCCAACGGAGACGGCGTGGGTGCCCGCCGTTGCGATCGTGATGCCCACCAACACTCGCCAAGCCGTGAACCGGGTCGAGAAGGCGAGCGCCATGAGTTGGCTCTTGTCCCCGAGCTCCGCCACGAAGATCACGCCAAGGCTCAGCAGGAAGGCGTGCACGGCCGAAGCAGGCTAATCACGGACCATCCCTCGACGGCCGCAGTCGAGCCGGTTGGATAGAAGGCGTTGCAACCCCCGCCCTTGTCCCGTGGCTGCCGCTCCCCGGTCGGCCGGTCTTGATCGGGTGCTGTCCCGACTGGAGGAGACGTGACCCTTCCCACTCCTGATCTGGTGGCCCTGCGGACCTACGTGGTGGACACTTCGGTCCTGCTGGCCGATCCGCGGGCACTGACCCGGTTCGACGAGCACTCGGTGGTGCTCCCGATCGTGGTGCTCATGGAGCTGGAGGGCAAGCGCAACCATCCCGAGCTCGGCTGGGCCGCCCGACAGGCGCTTCGCCATCTGGAGAGCCTGCGGATCGACCACGGCTCGCTCACCGAGCCCTTGCCGGTCAACGAGAGCGGAGGCACGCTGCGGGTCGAGCTGAACCATCAGAGCACCGACGGCCTTCCGTCCGCGCTGGACGCCGACCACAACGACCACCGCATCCTCGCAGTGGCTCACAACCTCGCCCGCGACGGCCACGACGTCACGGTGGTCAGCAAGGATCTCCCCTTGCGGTTGAAGGCTTCGATCGTCGGCCTCCACTCCGATGAGTACCGAAACGAGCTCGCGAACGACAACAACTGGACAGGCTTCGTCGAGCTGCTGGTCGATCATGCCGCGATCGACGAGCTGTTCGAGGCTCGCATCGTGGACCTCGGAGAGGCCAGGGACCTGCCGTGCAACACAGGTGTCGCCCTGCACGCCGGCTCGCAGTCGGCACTCGGACGGGTCCGCGACGACAAGCAGGTCCATCTGGTCCGCGGCGAGCACCCGTTGTTCGACGTGGTCGGTCGCAGTGCCGAGCAACGCATCGCCGTCGATCTGCTGGCCGATCCGTCGGTCGGGATCGTCAGCCTGGGCGGCAACGCCGGAACCGGGAAGAGTGTGCTGGCTCTGGCCGCGGGGCTCGAGGCGGTACTCGAGCAGCGAACACACAAGCGCATCCTCGTGTTCCGACCACTGTTCGCCGTCGGCGGTCAGGACCTCGGGTATCTGCCCGGGGATCACGACGAGAAGATGGCGCCATGGGCGGGCGCCGTGTTCGATGCGCTGGAGTCCGTAGCCGGTCCGGAGGTGGTGCAAGAGGTGGTGGACCGGAACCTGCTCGAGGTGCTGCCGCTCACCCACATCCGGGGCCGCAACCTCACCGACACGTTCGTGGTCATCGACGAAGCCCAGAACCTCGAACGGGCCGTGCTGCTCACCGCGCTGTCCCGGTTGGGTGAGCGCAGCCGGGTCGTGCTCACCCACGACATCGCCCAGCGCGACAACCTTCGGGTCGGCCGCCACGACGGCATCGCATCGGTGATCGACACTCTCCGGGGTCATCCGCTCTTCGCTCATATCACGCTCACCCGAAGCGAACGCAGTCCGGTTGCTGCGCTCGTCACGAGCCTCCTCGACGATGCGATTGGCTGAGATGCCGTGGAATCGGGTGCCCGCCGTCTGACCGATGGGCGCTGCCGACTGTCGAGCCTCTACCATGGCGGCGATGTCCAAGAGCGACAAGCGTCCGATCATCAAGCTGAAGTCGACGGCCGGGACCGGCTACACGTACGTCACGCGCAAGAACAAGACCAACACGCGTGAACGGATCGAGCTGCGCAAGTACGACCCGAAGGCTCGCGAGCACGTCATCTTCAAAGAAGAGCGCTGAGCCACCGCGAGATCGACCGCCCGCCGCGCGCTGGCCAGCCATCGGGACCGGCGATGGCTGCCATCTTCGCTTCGTGAGACCAATCTGTTCTCGTTCCTGCCCGGCTGGATAAAATTCTTAGTGTTAAATCACTGAGTGCCGCCCCATGAGGCAGGAAAGGCGCGTCGCCCATGGCGATCATCGAGTCCCCGACGTCCGACGGCTCGGTCTCTGAGTTCCCTGCCGACGGGCAGACCGAATGGCAGCCTCCTGTCTGGATGGCCTTCGGCGCGTGCCGCGGGCAGACCGACACTTTCTTCGCCCCCCATGCCGAGCGCCCGCAGGCGAGAGTGAAGCGCGAGGCGAAGGCCAGGCGGATCTGCCAGAGCTGCCCAGTGCTCTTCGAGTGTCGCCAGCATGCTCGATCCAACCTCGAGTACGGCTTCTGGGGCGGCGAATCAGAAGACGAGCGCGCGCTTTCCGGCTGTCCGGTTCCTGCGCCGGTTGGCGGTCGAAGCCGCCGCCGGATCTCGTGACCAGCCGACGCTCTCGCGTCCGTGCCCTCGTTCGAGCATCCCCCAGCCGGCGATCACGGATCCATAGCCTCAGCTCGTAGCCGGCCGACGGGAGGCCACTTGGATCGTGGACCGATCATCTACGGGCTGGACATCGAGACAGACACCAGCATCGACGGACTCGACCCGACCATCGCTCGGGTGCTGACAGTCGCATTGTCCAGCCCGGGATTCGACGAGATCTTCTGTGGTCCTGAACCGGATCTGCTAGGCGAGCTCGATGCGCGCCTGGCCGTCCTGCCGAGCGGAGTCCTCGCTACATGGAACGGGGCGGCGTTCGACCTTCCCTTTCTCGCCGACCGCGCCGAGCTCAACGGCATCCAACTCGGACTCCGGCTACGCCTCGACTCAGGCATCACGTCGCGCAGCGAGCCGCTGCCCGGCCACGCCGGCGCATATCGCGGCGCCTGGTACGGGCACAGCCACATCGACGCCTATCGCCTCTACCGGGGCGACGTGGGTCCTGCCTTGCGGATCTCCTGTTCGCTCAAGTCGATCGCCCGCCTCGTGGGTTTGGTCCCGCTCGAGGTGGACCGCGCGCGGATCCACGATCTCAGCCGCGAGGCACTCCACGCGTACGCATCGAGCGACGCCCGTCTCGCCCGAGCACTGACCGAACGCCGGTGGTCCTCGGCCAGTCGCTTCATCGACCGGCTGGAATCCGGTCGCGATCGGACCCAGGCAGCCACCGCCTGACCGCCCTCCACCCGATTTGGGTCATCTCACCGCTCATATGCTTGTCGATCGACCCAGATTCGCCGAAGAACCAGCAGACTGGGTCCATGTCGACGCTGCACTACTCCGACACCCAGGCCGAGATCCACAAGTTGGTGGTCGGTCCGATGGACAACAACGTTTTCGTGCTGCGGTGTCGGGAGACTGGCGATGCCGTGCTGCTCGACGCCGCCAACGAGCACGAGAAGCTCCTCGACCTGTGCCGGGACCTCCACGTCCGCCACGTGCTCGAGACACACGGCCACTGGGACCACATCCAGGCAGTTCCCCAGCTGCGCGACGCCGGTTACTCGGTCCACGTCACCGCTGAAGACGCGTCAATGCTGCCGTCCTATGACGAGTTGCTGGACGACGACTCGGTGATCACCGTCGGCCGCTTGCGCCTGCACACCCTGTCCACACCAGGGCACACCGCCGGTTCGATGTGCTTCCTGTTGGACGGTTCGCCCGTGCTCTTCAGCGGAGACACCCTGTTCCCGGGCGGGCCGGGCAACACGAAGTTCGGCGGGGACTTCCCCACGATCATCCGCTCGATCGAGGATCGGCTGTTCGCGAGCCTCGATCCCGACACCATCGTGCTTCCAGGCCACGGTGACGACACCACGATCGGTACTGAACGTCCCCATCTCCAGGAATGGGTGGACCGGGGCTGGTGACCCGCCATGGGTGAAGCACTCCCGGCCGACGAGCGCCCGCTCGACCCCACCCCGGTGCACACCGCTGAGCTCCCGCCGACACCGACTCGGGACCACTCGATCCCTGCCGAGGCGTGGGTCGAGGCCCCGGACGAGTTGCGCTCGCTCGGTGACGACATCGGGCGGCCGAACATCACCTACAAGCGTCGCATCGGTCACTGGATCCTGTGGCGAGCAGGCCCTGCCTCACGTGCTGATGCGAGGTACTGGGCGGGCCATGTCGAGAACCTCAGCCGCACCCACACGTTCCGGCTGTTTCCCGACGGGACAGGCGCCGGAAGCGGTCCCAGCGGCGTGGCTCACTCCCGGTTCCGGACGTGGAAGGAAGACCTTCGAGACCATCAGTGACTCAGGAAGTGGTCCGACCGACCGACCTGATCCGTAGACCTTCTCAACGGCCCGCAAGGCCCGCCCTCTTCTCAAGGAGTCCCAATGTTCGGTCTCGGAGCCCCCGAGTTGTTGATAGTGCTCGCTGTCGTGATGTTGCTGTTCGGCGGAGCCAAGGTTCCTCAGCTCGCTCGTTCGCTCGGCCTGGCCAAGAAGGAGTTCGAGGCGGCCACCGAGGACCAGGCCGAGCCGCAGAAGACGACGACGAAGATCGTGGAAGTCGTCCCCGCCGCTCCGACCCCTGGGACCACTGTTCACCCCAAGGTCTGACGCCGCCCCCGCGACGCCTGGGCTGGCAGAACTTCCGCAGTAAACGGGAGCGACTATTACCACTACGGCGGTAGTGCTAATACACTGGCCAGATGTCTGGCGACCAAACGCCCCTCTTCCAGATCGAAGACCTGCACGTCGCCGCGGGCGGCGAAGACATCCTCAAAGGCGTGGATCTCATGATCCTGCCCGGCGAGGTCCACGCGTTGATGGGCCCGAACGGCTCGGGCAAGTCCACGCTGGCCAGTGCCCTCATGGGCAGTCCGGAGTACTCCACAACGGGAGGCCGGATCCTCTTTCGCGGCGACGACGTCACCGACTGGGGACCCGACGTGCGCGGCAAGGCCGGGATCTTCCTCGCCTTCCAATACCCACAGGCGATCGAGGGCGTCTCGGTCATCAACTTCCTGCGCCAAGCGCTGTCGGCACGCAAAGGCATCGACCTGTCAGTGCTCGAACTGCGCCTGTCCATCATGGAGTGGATGGAGCGACTCGACATGGATCCGGCCTTCGCAGACCGCTACCTGAACGAAGGCTTCTCGGGCGGTGAGAAGAAGCGCAACGAGGTGCTCCAGATGGCCATCCTCGAACCCGAGATGGCCATCCTCGACGAGACCGACTCAGGCCTTGACATCGACGCCCTCCGGGTGGTCGCCCGGGGCATACGCGAGGTTCGAGCCGACCGGTCAGATCTCGGCCTGCTCCTGATCACGCACTACCAGCGGCTGCTCGACGAGGTGCAGCCCGACCGGGTCCACCTGCTGATCGATGGGCGCGTCGTGGAATCGGGTGGCATGGAGCTTGTCGGTCGACTGGAGACAGAAGGCTACGAGGCCTGGCAGGTCGCATCGTGAGCTCCTCCGCTCCGCTCGACATCGAACGGGTCAAGAAGGACTTTCCCATCCTCGATCGCCAGGTCCATGGCAGACGGCTCGTCTACCTCGACTCGGCCAACACCTCGCAGAAACCACGTACCGTCCTCGATTCCCTCGATGAGTACTACGAGCGCTCGAACGCCAACGTCCACCGAGGGACATACCTGATCGCGGAGGAGGCGACGGCCGCGCTGGAGGGGGCTCGCGCCAAGGTGGCCCGCTTCATCGGTGCGCGGTCCACCCGAGAGGTCGTGTTCACGAAGAACGCCACCGAGGCGCTCAACCTCGTGACCAAGGCATGGGGCCGAGCCCATCTCCGCGCCGGCGACCCGGTGGTGCTCACCGAGGTCGAGCACCACGCCAACATCGTCCCGTGGCACCAGCTCCGTGAGGAGATCGGCATCGAGCTCAGGTGGATCCCGCTCGGCGCCGACGGTCACCTCGACCTCACTGACCTCGACCGACTGGTCGACGGGGCGCGCGTTGTGTCCTTCGCGGCGATGTCCAACGTGCTCGGAACGCTCACGCCGGTCGACCGGCGGGTGGGGGGCGCCCGCGGCGCGGGCGCGGACTGCAGGGGCGATACCTGTCCTTCGGTGAGCGAGAAGAGATCGCGCTGGGTCGTGCCAGCGGCGAGTCGATCCGCTCCATCTCGAGGCGCCTTGGAAGGTCGCCGTCGACGATCAGCCGGAAGCTGGCGCGTAACAG
>JBBSGQ010000009.1:0-22011 GCA_038253965.1 Acidimicrobiales bacterium
CTCCTCGAGCTTCTGCGCGCGCTTGGCGACAACCTTCTCGCGGGTGGCCGCGCTGACCGTTCGCGGGCGCGCCTCACCGGGAACTCGGTAGCTGGCCCTCCATCGTCCATCAACCGCGAAGTACACGGACCCTTCACCGTTGCCGGCCTTGCCGTGGACCTTGACAGTCCCGCTGACAGTCGTCGATCGCTTCCCGGTGGGCCTACGCGGCATCGCTCATCCTCAAAAATGGAAGCAACCGTGGAAGCAACGGTACCGGAACAACGCCGAGAGGCCAAGCGCCACTTCGAGGGGCGCTCCGCCGCATAAATGCTGGTCAGAGGCGGTTTCTGGAGGTCTCTGACGGACTCTCACAGACACCCGAAATGGGCCTTGGCGGAGGGAGTGGGATTCGAACCCACGGTGGGTTGCCCCACACACGCTTTCCAAGCGTGCCGATTCGGCCGCTCTCGCATCCCTCCTGGGTTGCGATCGCCCGCACCCGCAAGAGGCGGCCAGGCGATCTGCGGCACACCGCAGGCACCGCTGAGAGCTGCTGCCTCCCGGCCCTGACTCGGTTCACGGGCTGCAGTCGCACAGGACCCGGCCGCCACTTGCGGGTGCGGACTGTCGAAGGGTAGCCGGGCCGGCCCGATCTGCGCCCGTCGCTCGTGGCGTCGGCGGCGGACGGGCCCACGGCACTGGTCGATAGGCTCGGCCATCGATGGCCTATCAGTCCCTGTACCGTCGCTACCGGCCCCAGCGGTTCGGTGAGGTGGTCGGCCAGGAACACGTGGTCAAAGCGTTGCGCAACGCCGTCAGGGACGATCGCGTCGGCCATGCCTATCTGTTCAGCGGCCCGCGGGGGACGGGCAAGACGTCGACGGCCCGCATCCTGGCCAAGGCACTCAACTGCGAGAACTTGAGCGATGGCGAGCCCTGTTGCGTCTGCGACCCGTGCATGGCGATCGAGGCCGGAATCTCCTATGACCTGCAAGAGCTGGATGCCGCCTCGAACAACAAGGTCGACGACGTGCGTGACCTCATCAGCCGGGTCGCCCTCGGATCGCCAGGGCGTACGAAGGTGTACATCCTCGACGAGGTGCACATGTTGACCACCGGGGCGTCGAACGCCTTGTTGAAGACGCTCGAGGAACCGCCGAGCCACGTGAAGTTCGTGCTCGCGACCACCGACCCCCACAAGGTGCTGGACACGATCCGCAGTCGCACCCAGCACTTCGAGTTCACGCTGCTAGCGGCTGAAGCGTTGGCCGAGCACATGCGCTGGGTTGTCCAAGACGCCGGTCTCGATGTCGACGACGCGGGCATCGCTCATGTGCTTCGAATCGGTGGTGGATCGGCCCGTGACACGCTCTCCGCGCTCGAACGGGTCGCGGCGGCGGGAGGGATCGATGACCGGGACGATTCGGTCGACGCGCTACTGGAAGCGCTCGCCGATGTCGACACCGGAGCGGCGCTTGCCGCAGTGAACGCCGCGGTGTCGGCGGGACGAGACCCCCGAGTGCTGGGGGAGGGACTGCTGAGTCGACTTCGCGACGTGTTCCTGGCGAGGATGGGAGCGCCGGTCGAGCACATCTCCGTCTCGGAACGCGCACGCGTGGCGAGCTGGGCGGAACGGCTCGGCGACCGCCCCACCACGCGTGCTCTCGAAGCCGTGGGTGAAGCGCTCCTCGAGATGCGCCAAGCTCCGGATCCTCGCATCCCGCTGGAGGTTGCCCTCGTCCGTTTGACCCGCGCCGGTGCCGATCAGTCGATCGACGCTTTGGCCATACGTATCGACCAGCTCGAACGGCTGGTGGCTGGTCATGGACCGTCGTCGGGCTCGCCGATCCCCGCTGGCGAGGAGACCCAACCTGCGCCAGCAAACCGCGAGACCGGACCAGGCCCGAGTAGCGGGGTCCAGCCAGGCGAGGGTCGACCAGCTGATGCGGCGCGTGCCACGCTGGCTGAACGGCGTCGACCCGAGAACCGTCCATCCCCTCGTCGCGCCGAGCCCGACAGTGGTGCTGGCTCGACCCTGTCGGCGCTCGAACCCGCCCCGCGACACTCGACCGACGGTCCAGCACACGCTGAGCCAGCTGCTGCTGGCACTCCGACCGGATTGACCCGAGAGGGGTTGACCCTCGCCTGGGCGGACATGGTCATGCCATCGCTGGGCGGCCTCGCCAAGGCGATGTACGGCGTCGGAAGGTTCCTCGAGGTCGATGGCTCAACCGCGGTGTTCGCGCTGCCCAACGAGGCGCATCGCCGAAAGTGTGAGCAGAAGCGGGTCGAGGTCGAGGGGGCATTGTCAGCGCATCTCGGCATGCCGGCGACTCTGCGCCTCGTCGTGGAC
Organism: Acidimicrobiales bacterium; assembly: GCA_038253965.1. Taxonomy (GTDB): domain Bacteria; phylum Actinomycetota; class Acidimicrobiia; order Acidimicrobiales; family Iamiaceae; genus JBBSGQ01. The sequence continues at coordinate 2,336 of JBBSGQ010000009.1, forward strand.
GACGGTCGTCCCGGTGAGCGGCCAGCCGGCTCAGCGGACCTATCAGATCCTGGCGGCATTCGCTCAGATGGGGCTGATGGCGAGGAGAGCCTCGACAACGTCGATGTCCGAGAGCTCGAGGACGCTCCCGAGGATCGACGCGACAGCGTGGCCCGCCTCACCGCTGCGTTTCCCGGCGCGGAGCTCGTGCAGAACGACGAACCGAGCTGATCGCTGCGCCCGCCCAGAGCTCTCGATCCCATCCACCCACCGACCCGAGGAGCACCGTGGCCGCCGACACAGACCAATCCGACGACGACCTTCCGATACGCCCTGATGTGATGCCGCCTGGGCAAAACGCTCCCGGCGCTCCGGGGGGCGCAGGAGCGCCTGACCTGTCCTCCATGCCGGGCTTCGAGCCTTCCGCCGCAGGGCTCGACATGGGCGCGCTGTTCGAGCAGGCATCCAAGATGCAGGAACAGCTCCTGGCCGCACAGCAGCAAGCTGCCGAATCCATCGTCGAGGGAGCGGCCGGTGGAGGAGTCGTGAGGATCAGCGTCACAGGCACCATGGAGTTCCAGTCGGTGACCATCGATCCTTCAGCGGTCGATCCCGACGACGTCGACATGCTGCAGGATCTGGTGCTGGCTGCGCTGCATGACGCGGTCAACCAGGTCGGCGAGCTTCAGCAGGACTCGGTAGGTCTCGGCGGTCTCGACCTCGGCGATCTGCTCGGCGGCTGAGCACCGTCACCATGGCCGTCTACGCCCCCGCCGTCCAGGATCTGATCGACGAGTTCGGCCGCCTCCCCGGCGTGGGCCCGAAGTCGGCCCAGCGCATTGCGTTCCATCTGCTGAAGTTGCCGAAGGACGACGCTCTGCGACTGGCGCGGTCCATAACCGACGCGAAGGACAGGGTGGCGTGGTGCCGGCAATGCTTCAACATCGCGGAGGGTGAGCTGTGCGGCGTGTGCGCCGATGACCGGCGCGATCCCCACACCGTGTGCGTGGTGGAGGAGCCACGCGATCTGGTGGCGGTCGAGAAGACTCAGGAGTTCTCGGGTCGGTACCACGTGCTGCAGGGAGCGATCAGCCCCATCGAGGGAGTGGGGCCCGATCAGCTCCGCGTGAAGGAGCTGCTGGCTCGTATCGACGCCGAGGGCATCACCGAAGTGATCCTGTGCACGAACCCGAACATCGAGGGTGAGGCGACCGCCATGTACCTCGGCCGGCTGATCACGCCTCTCGGCGTCCGGGTCACCCGCATCGCGAGCGGCCTGCCCGTGGGTGGGGATCTGGAGTATGCCGACGAGCTCACCTTGGGCCGAGCGCTGGAGGGACGTCGAGACGTCGAAACCTGAGCTGTTCTCAGGGACACGTCGCCGGCCAGCTCACGCGTGACCGGTCGCACCGCGGCCCGGGAGAGTAGGACGACGCTCAGGCCACTGATCGAAGCAGGATCGCGTCGCCCTGACCGCCGCCACCGCACAGCGCTGCAGCACCCAGCCCGCCACCTCGCCGGCCGAGCTCGAGGAGGATCGTGAGCGCGAGGCGGGCCCCCGACATCCCGATCGGGTGACCGAGGGCGATGGCCCCGCCGTTCACGTTGGTGATCTCGTCGGTGATGCCGAGCTCGGCCATCGATGCGATGCCGACTGCGGCGAACGCTTCGTTCAGCTCGAAAAGATCGACATCGCCGACAGACTTGCCGACCTTGTCCAACGCCACCTTTATCGCCCGTGCTGGTTGATGTAACAGCGAGGGGTCCGGGCCGGCGACCTGTCCGTAGCCGATGATCTCGCCGAGCGGAACGGCACCAAGTTCCTCGGCCTTGGCTTTGGACATGACGACAACTGCGGCACCGCCGTCGCTGATCTGGCTGGCGTTACCTGCAGTGATGTTGCCGGCCTTGTCGAACGCGGGACGCAGACTGCCAAGTGACTCGGCAGTGGTCTCACCGCGTACGCCTTCGTCGGTGGAGACGGTTATCGCGTCACCTCTGCGCTGGGGCACCTCGACGTTGACGATCTCGTCGTCGAAGAGGCCGTTCTTGCTGGCCTCGGCGGCCCGCTGGTGGGACTTGGCAGCGAGATCATCCTGGGGCGCGCGGTCGAGCCCTTCGGAAGCGGCGTACTTCTCGGTGCCGGCGCCCATCGCGACCTGGTCGAAAGCACAGAAGAGGCCGTCGTACATCATCGAGTCGACAACCGTCTGATCGCCGATTCGGTAGCCGGCCCGGGCCCCGGGCAGCAGGTAGGGGGCGTTGGTCATCGACTCCATGCCACCGGCCACGACGATGTCTGCGTCGCCGCTTTGGATCATCTGGTCGGCGAGGTAGATCGAGTTGAGGCCCGACAGGCACACCTTGTTGACGGTGGTAGCCGGAACGGTCATCGGGATGCCGGCATGAACCGAGGCCTGGCGAGCACCGATCTGGCCGACTCCGGCTTGGAGGACCTGGCCCATGAAGACGTAGTCGACCTGATCCGGCGACACTCCGGCGCGCTCCAGAGCGGCCTTTATCGCCAGGCCGCCAAGTTGTGTACCGCTGAACGACGCAAGCCCGCCCCCGAGCTTGCCAACGGGCGTACGGGCACCAGCAATGATGACGGAACCGGCCATGATGAGCTCCCCAGAACTAGCGATGAGTGGTCGCCACGCTAGCGAAAACCCCTGCCGAAACCGAAAAAGGGGAGATCGACATCGCTTCTTCGGTCAGGAGGGGTCAGTTCGCCGAGCTCGGTGCTTGTTCGCTCGTGTCACCTTCTGGTGCTTCGTCGGACAACTCCGCCGGCCCCGACAGATCGGGTTTCGGTGCGGATTGGTACGTATCGATTGCCTGGCTCACATAGGTACGAGCCGCCTCGAGCCACTGGTTGGCCTGCTCCTGGCTCCGCTTCAGGTCGGCGAGCTCAGCTCGGGCAGCGGAGAGCACTTCCTCGGCGCGGGTGCGGGCCTTACGCTCGGTGCCCTCCAGCATCCGCTGGGCCCGTTTGTCTGCAACGGCCACGAGAGCCAGCGCCTCATTCTGGGCGTTGGCCAACATTCGCTTCGCCTCTTGTAGTTCGGCATCGGCTTTGGCCTGACAGGTTTCTGCGAACAACTCCGCCTTCGTCCGCACCTCGGCGCTGTGCATCTCGGCCTCGGCCTTTGTCAGTTCGGCGTGTGCTTCCGCGGCCTTCTTGTGCTCGGCCGCCTCCTCCTGCGCTTTGTGCTTGAGCGTCGCCACCTGCTCGTGAGCAGTTCGCAGGATGGCCGCCACCTCCGCGCCCAACCGTGCCCAATCCTCCGGCGTGGCCCCCGCGGTCTGTGAGCTCGGGATCGGTTCGGCCAGGGCCGCCGGAGCGGCCTCCTCGGCCTCGGGTTCAGGGGCAACGGCCTCTGCCTCATCGGTGGTCTTCGTCGTCGTCGTGCTGGTAGGTGGTGACTGCGACGACTCCAGAACGGAGCGGTAATCGTCCGCCACCGTGATGAGAAACTTCCTGACTTCGTCCCTGTCGTAACCCCGCAGGCCGACGAGGAACTTTCTGTCAGCGATCTCCTCGGGCGTCATCGCCATGTCATCAACTCCTCACCGGGGTGAGCCCGGCTCCGCCCCTAGGTTGGGACCTGCAAACTCTACCCGGAAGCCGACAAATTGCCGATTAGCACCCTTAGGAGGCGAGCCGATAGGCGAGCCGCCCATCGATACGGCGTAGTTACGCCAGGCGCAGCCTGGCGAGGACGACCGTGGCGGCCCCGGACGGCGACCTATCCGCTCGAGCTCCTAGCGTTTGGGATCGTCGCTCGTTGCAGTCCTAGATTGACCGCCATGCAGCAGCTGCTCGAAGCGATCCAGGCCGGCATCACCGGCGATGACTTGGCCAACGTGGGGCTTCCGGAGAGCTACCGGGCGGCGTTCGTCAAGGCCGACGAGATAGCGATGTTCGAAGGCCTCGCATCGGAGGACAAAGATCCGCACAAGTCCCTCCACGTCGACGATGTGCCTCTGCCCGACCTCGCTCCGGATGAGGCCTGGGTGGCCGTGATGGCCAGCGCGATCAACTTCAACACGGTGTGGACCTCGATCTTCGAACCACTTCCGACGTTCGGGTTCCTCAAGCGTCTGGGCAGGGAGAGCCAGTGGGGTGCCCGCCATGACCTGCCGTACCACGTGGTCGGTTCGGATGCCTGCGGGGTGGTCGTACGTGCCGGATCAGCTGTACGGAACTGGAAGCCGGGCGACAAGGTCACCGTGCACTGCAACTACGTCGACGACCAGGACCCTTCCTCCCATGACGACTCGATGCTTGCGGCGAACCAGCGCATCTGGGGCTTCGAGACCAACTTCGGCGGCTTGGCTGATCTTGCTGTGGTCAAGGCGAACCAGCTCATGCCCAAGCCGGCTCACCTCTCGTGGGAGGAAGCGGCGTGCAATGCGCTGTGCAACAGCACGGCGTACCGGATGATCGTCAGCCAGCACGCCGGCGCCATGAAGCAGGGCGACGCCGTGCTCGTGTGGGGAGCAACCGGTGGCATCGGCGGGTACGCAGTGCAGTACGTCCTCAACGGTGGTGGCACGCCGGTCGGCGTGGTCTCCTCACCGGAGCGGGCCGAGCTGCTGCACGCGATGGGTTGCGAACACGTCATCGACCGCAAGGCCAACGGTTACAAGTTCTGGTCGGACGAGCAGACCCAGGACGAGAGCGAATGGCGCCGCCTCGGCAAGGACGTCCGCTCCCTGATCGGACGGGATCCTGAGATCGTGTTCGAGCATCCGGGTCGATCGACGATGGGTGCCTCGGTGTTCGTGGCAGCCCGAGGCGGCAAGATCGTCACCTGCGCCGCCACCAGCGGCTACATGATCGAGTACGACAACCGCCATCTTTGGATGAAGCTCAAGAGCATCGTCAGCTCGCACTTCGCCAACTATCGGGAGGCTTGGGCGGCCAACCGGCTGATCTCAGAGGGCAAGATCCAACCGATGTTGTCGCGTGTGTACCCACTCGAACAGGTCGGTGACGCGGCGACAGCCGTTCACCGCAACGAGACGGAGGGCAAGGTCGGGGTGCTGTGTCTGGCGCCGTCCGAGGGCCTCGGCATCGATGACCCCGACTTCCGGGAGCAGATCGGTGAGGATCGCATCACCCTGCCCCGTCGTGCCGGTTGACCCCGTTGACCACGGACTGAGGGAGCACCAATGAGCATCTCTGATGCCGAGACGGGACCGCCTCCCGACGACGGCCTTCTGACTGAGATCGACCACGTGGCGATCCTTGTGCGCGATCTCGGTGCCGCGGTCGATTGGTATCGCGACACGTTCAACGCGCTCGTCGAACACCGTGAGGTGGTCGAGAGCGATGGGGTGGAGGAGGTGTTGTTGCGCGTCGCAGACAGCTACATCCAACTCTTGACCCCCACGCGAGCCGATTCGCCGGTGTCGGTCTTCCTCGAGAAGCGGGGTGAGGGCCTGCACCACATCGGCTACCGGGTCGCGGACTGCGCCACAGCGCTGCAGGCCGTCAAAGATCAGGGGGGCCGGGTGATCGATGAGGCGCCACGCCCCGGGTCGCGTGGCACGACAGTTGCCTTCATCCACCCCAAGACATCCTTCGGAACGCTGATCGAGCTCGTCCAGGAGTGACGTACCGGTCTCGGGCGGTTCTCCACGAACCGTTCGCCGAGTTGCTGGCCACGCCGGGGGTCGAGGAGATCGCCGAGCTGCGGTCTACATTCGGCTTCCTGGCCTTCCACGGCGGGTCACTCGAGAAGCGGACCGACGTCATCGCGTCCCTGGCCGCCGAAGCAGCTGGCGCCTCGTACTACGGCGTGCTCCAGCCTCCTGATGTCCGGTGGCACCTGCCGTCGACGCAGGTCACGCCGGACGCCTCTGTCGCGTTGGCGAGCTTCCTGTCCCACGTCGACGTGGCCGTAGCAGTGCACGGATTCGGGCGGACCGACTACTGGACGACGCTGCTCCTCGGTGGCGACAACCGTGATCTGGCCGATCACGTCGCGACGCATCTCCGTCCGGCTCTTCCCGGCTATGAGATCGTGACCGACCTCGACAGCATCCCCGCGCCCTTGCGCGGCCTCGACCCGCGCAATCCGGTGAACCGACCGCGGCGCCGAGGTGTGCAGCTCGAGCTGCCGCCGCGTGTGAGGGGCAACACCCCGAACAGCCCGCCGGTCGATGCTGGCGGCCTCGTACCGGACGCCCGCGCCCTTGTCGATGGTCTGGCGGCGGCCGCCTCTGAATGGACGCTGCGCTATCACGGCAGAGCATCGCCCGCCTGAGCCGAGACCCGGCGCGAGCCACCCCCCGGGCCGGCAGTAGCGTCCTGCGCCGTGTCGACGTCCGTCCCGATCGCCTTCGACGGTGGCAGCGTTCTCGCCGAGCTCCGGCGCGCCAGGCGTCGCCAGCGTGTGGCCCGGATCCACTGGGTCGACGCGTTCTACCAGGTGTACATCACGGCCATCGTGGCGATCGTCGCCATCGTCGTCGCCTCGGGCTTCGTCGGAGACGGCAAGGTGCGCGGCGCGACGCTCGATCGCGTGATCAGTCGGGGGCCGGCCGTCGTCGGGATCGTCGCAGCCATCGCGCTTGCCATCGGGCTGCGATCCGGAGGACGGGGCGGCCCGCTCGCCCTGGAGGCGGCGGACGTGCGCCACGTCCTGCTGTCACCGGTCGACCGGGCCGACGCTCTTCGGGGGCCGGCCTTCCACCAGCTCCGCTTCCTGGCCTTCGCCGGTGCCGGTACCGGCGCCGCGGCCGGCCAACTCGCTTTGCGGCGTCTGCCGGGCAACGCCGCCGCCTGGGTGGCCTGTGGCGCAGCCTTCGGCCTTGTCATCACTGTGCTCGGGTATGGCGCGGCGTTGACGGTCTCGGGCCGACGATTGCCGAGCTGGCCGGGCACCGTGTTCGGCGGAGCGGTTGTGGCATGGTCGGTGGCTGATGCGACCGGGCACGGTCCAACGTCTCCGGCGACGTTCGCCGGGCGCCTCGCGCTGTGGCCGCTTCGGTTCGATGCGCTCGCTCTCCTGCCGGCCGCCGTCGCCGCCACGCTCGTCGTGGTAGGGCTCCTCGGCATGGCGGGCGTCTCGTTGGAGGCCGCCGAGCGGCGGACCTCCCTGGTCGGCCAGCTCAAGTTCGCCGTCACGTTGCAAGACCTGCGCACTGTCCTCGTGCTGCGCCGGCAGTTGGCCATGGAGTTGCCACGTTCCCGCCCATGGGTCAAGGAGTCATCGCGCCGCACCCACTTCGCCGTCTGGGCTCGGGGCTGGCGCGGCGTGCTGCGCTGGCCGATCACCCGCGTGGCACGGCTGTTGATCCTCGCCACGGTGGCCGGGCTGGCGTTGCGAGGCGTGTGGTCGGGCACCACGCCGCTGCTCCTGCTGGCCGGGACCGCGCTGTGGGTGGCAGCGCTCGATGCGGTCGAGCCGATGGCTCAGGAGACCGACCATCCGGGTCGGCGCGACTCCTACCCGTTGGAGCTCGGCGAGCTGATGGTGCGCCACCTGCCGGTCTCGGTTGCGGTGATGGTCGCGCTCGGCGCGGTGGCGGGTGGCGTCTCCGCACTACCTGGTGGTGGCTCGATACCCGTCGCCGTGGCCGGGATCGTGGCGCTGACGGCGGGGCTCACGGCGGTCGCCGGAGCGGCGGTCAGCGTGCTCATGGGAGCTCCGTCGCAGGTCAAGGTCGACCAGCTCTCGATGATCACCCCCGAGTTCGCCGGGATGCGGACTGTGATGCGAACCGCCTGGCCTCCTGCACTGGCCATCGTGGGCACGTTGCCGGTTCTCGTCGCGCGCATCGTGTCCCAGCGGCACAAGGCTCCCGCTTCGCCTGCATCTGGGGCGGTCACCGTGCTCGTCCCGATCCTGGCGCTCTGTGTGTTGGTCGGAGGATGGGTCCGGTTCCGCGAGGAGATCCGGGCCTGGTGGCGCGAGCTCCTGAAGTCCGCCAGCCCCACCGCCCTGGCGGAGCGCGAGGCGGCTCGACGGGCCGAGACCGAAGCCGATGGCACCCGTGGCTGAGACCTACGACGACCTGCCGGCCGTCGAGGCACTTGGTCTGACCAAGGACTATGGCGACCTGGTGGCGCTGGCTCCGCTCGACCTGGCCGTACCGGCCGGCGAGTCAGTCGCGCTGATCGGACACAACGGTTCAGGCAAGTCGACGTTCCTGCGCATGGCGGCCGCGCTGCTCGAGCCCTCGGACGGCGAGGTGGAGATCTCCGGGTGGCCGGCTGGCAGTCCTGAGGCGCGTGCCACCACGTCGTTCCTCCCTGACGAGCCGGTCCTGTACGACGACCTCTCGGTCCGTGAGCACGCCAGTTACATCTCTCGCCTCCACGGTGGCTCGGGGTGGGACGACTATTGCGACGAGCTGGCCGAGCGGCTCTCGCTGGCCGACCGGGTCGACGATCTGCCGTCGCGCTTCAGCCGCGGCCTGCGTCAGAAGACATCGATCATCCTCGCCCTCATCCGACCGTTCTCGCTGATGCTGGTGGACGAGCCGTTCGTCGGTCTCGACCAAGGCGGCAAGGGCGCGCTCCTGGAGCTGTTCGACGAAGTGCACACCGATGGCGCCGCGCTGGTGGTCGCCACGCACGATCCGGAGTTCGTCGAACGGGTCGATCGTTGCATCGCCCTGCGCGATGGCGAGGTGGTGTTCGATGGCCAAGCCACCGTCGCCGACGTGTTGCGGTTGGTCTCGGCCTAACCACTCCGCGGATTTGGGTCATCTCACCGCGCATATGCCGGTCGATCGACCCAAATTCAGGTCAGCCCCGGTTCAGCGACGGGTTCGCGAGGACCGGTGACGAGACTTGGGGACTTCGGGCGCAACGCCGCCGCCTCGCTCGACGAACTCGAGCAGAGCCCGCTGCATCTCCTGGGTGAACACCAACTGCACAGCATCTACACCGAGCACGCGCAGCGCGTCGGAAGCTCGCGCAAGATCGGCCGGCGTGTTCGATGCGCCGAACCCCTTGCCGGCTCGTTCTGAGAAGTGCTCGACCATCTCGTCGGCCAACTTCGACAGGCGCCGACGCACGATGCGCTCCGCACCGAGGGCCGTTGCGAGATCGATGCCAGCTTCACCCAGCCGACGGTTGACCTCGAGGAGCGCCGGCGCAGTGACCACATAGGTGTCGGGATGGTCGGCAGCCGGTGTGATGAAGCCCGCTCGTTCGAGGTCGGCGATCGCGGTGCGACCGGGTTGGCCGAGCCGTTCGAGCAGCTCGTCGCGGCCTAGGAGCTCAGGCCCCTGGTCAGCCCAAGCCGTGCGCAGCCGGTCACCGAGACCGAGCCAGTCCTGGATCGAGTCGCCGCCTTCCTCGAATTGGCGAACCACGTCACGGATGGCGTCGAGGCGCAAGCCTCGGTCCTGGAGCTCGCCGATCAACAACAGGCGCTCGACGTGCTCGGACCCGTAGCGGGACGAGCGGCTACGCCGAGATGGATGGGCCAGGACACCCTTGGTCTGGTAGTACCGGATCGTCCGGCTGGGCACACCGGTGGCTGCGCTCAGCTCGTCGATGGTCATCGTGTGGCCGGCCTCGTCGGCTTCATTCGTGCCGACCGGGCTCGTCACTTCTCGGCGCTCGCAGTGCTCTCGTTGCCGAGCAGGCCGAGCGCCCGCCAGATGGGCTTGGTGAACCGGCCGATCGCACCCAGCCCTTCGAGGTACCTGGTGAGGCCACCGAGGTCGCGGACGACCCGGCGACGATGGAACGGGTTTCGGCGGGCGACCCGAGCGCCGCCATCGATGGCGAGCTCCTCGTAGACCGCCGGGTTGACGAGCGCTTGGGCGATGCCCCACACGAACGTCGGCGCCATCAAGGAGGCGACGATGCGGTCGCGACGCTTGAGGGTCGGCCAGACCTCGGTGAGGTATGTACGGGCGAATGACATGTGTCGGGCTTCTTCGAGGACGTGCAGCTTTGCCACGCTCTTGCTGACCGGATGGACCCGGTCGTCCTTCATGGTGGCCCGGTTGGCCACATCGAGGAGCTCCTCTGCAGCGAGTATGGCGATGTACCCGGCGGCGCGTCCGGCGCTGGCTTTCATGAATCGGCCGGTGAACCGCAGGAACGGTCGCACGCGATAGGCCGGTGTGTCAGCTCGGCGGATGACCTCGCCGAACATGGCCGAGTGACGGCATTCGTCGGCCGTCTCGATCAACAGGTAGCGATGGGTCGGGTCGTCGGCTGGCATGTCGTAGAGGTGGCGCAGGACGAGGTGCATCAGGATGCCCTCGAACCAGATACCGGCCGAGCACAGGCTGGCCAGCTCGTGGCGGCTGTACGCGATGCGCTCCTGCTCGCTCATCCCAACCCAGATCGAGGTGCCGAAGAGGGGGAGGGCCTCGGGCGGCAGGTGGAAGGCGCGATCGTCGATCGGGACCGTCCAGTCGATGGTGGTGAACGGATCGTATGTGGCGCGCTCTGACGCGGCGACCAGGCGCTTGGCCTTGTGGGCAGTGTCCGGCAGGAGTGCTGTGCTCATGGGAGCAGTCTGCACTGTAACAGTCCAGACTGTCAAGTACCCTGGTGAGATTCGAGGTCGACCACCGGTTCCAGACGATGCGCGAAGCGGCGCAGCGTGCGCAGGATGGGCCGGCCGACCGCAAGGATGATCACCGCGTTGGCGAAGGCACCCGCCGCGTCCCAGGCGAACGACGTGGTGACGTAGAACGACCAATAGTGCTGGAGCGTGCGGCTCGCTGACAGGCCCGGGTGCCAGGCCAGCGGCCCGTCGTTCTGCTGGAACGGCCAGAACCACAGGTTCATGATCGCCCCGAACAAGAACCCCCACGCCCAGCCGTAGAGCGCGACAGCGCCCACCTCAGACCACGGGGGCAAGCGACATGTGAGGCGGCCGAGAGCGCCGGCCCCCGCCCCCATCCAGGCGAGCGCCAGCATCTGGAACGGCAGCCACGGCCCGATGCCGCCCGACACCATGGCGGCCACGACGAAACTGGTGAGGCCGAGCAGCAGCCCGAACCGTGGCCCGAAGGCGACACCGGCGAGGACGACGAGGAAGAAAAGGCCGCTCCCACCGCCCGGCAGGTCGAGCAGTTTGAGCAAGCCGGCGGTCGCAGACAGCACACCGAGCAGCGCGACAGTCGAGCCGTTCATGACGCCTCGCCGTACCTCGAGCACGACCGCGCCTACCGCCAACAGGCCCACGACCGCAGCCACGAGCGGCGCATCGCCGGCGTGCGCCTCGCTGGGAAGTGCGCCGCTCGGCAGCCAGAACGGGTAGAGGAACGCACCGACGCCGACGACCACCATCAACCCGTACACGAGACCGGTTCGGGTCCGTGCCGCCCCTGTCACCGTGGCTGCTGTCATCGACCCTCCATGCTCGGCGCGCTGGTGCCGCCGCCATCAGCTCGAGCGCGCCCACCCAGGGCGGATCGGTCGGCCAGAGCGTTCGTCACCTCGGCGACTGTGAGGAACGGGGGAAGGACCCGCAGCACCTGGGGTGCGAACAAGGAACCGGACAGCACCTCTCGTGCCGCGCCGTCGGCCACCACCTCGGCGCCCCCCAACACCACCACCCGGTTTGCGCAGCGGGCGGCCAGCTCGACGTCGTGCGTCGCCAGCACGACCGCTCCTCCGGCGGCGGCATGAGCTGTCACCGCGTGCTCGAGCGCTGACCGAGACGGGGCATCGATGCCGCGCGTGGGCTCGTCGAGCAGCAGGACGGGTGCCTCGCCGATGCCCACAGCAGCGATCGCCACGCGCTGCCGCTCTCCCGTCGACAGGCTGCGGGGATGGCGTCCGGCAAGATGCGCGAGGCCGAGGCCGGCCAACCACTCGTCGATCTCGCCGCTGTCGCGGCGGCCGACCAACCGGAGTGTCTCGGCCAGCTCACGTCGCACGGTCGGTGAGAAGAGCAGCGCGTTCGGGTCCTGCGGCACGTACGCCACCGGCCGCTCGGCAGACACCGAGCCCCGTTGCGGAGCCAACGCCCCAGCCAGGCATCGCAGCAGGCTGGTCTTGCCCGAGCCGTTCCGTCCGAGCAGTGCGATGACCTCCCCTTCGGCGACGACGAGGTCGACGCCGGTGAGGACCGGCTGGCGACCGGGGGCGACGTCCAGCCCTGTCGCGGTGATGAGCGGCCGGCCTGGAGTGACAGTCCGGTCGTGCAGCGGCTGTGCATGGGGAGCCATCAGGTCCCCGATCCCGAACCGGCGAACTGCGGCGCGTGCTTCGCGAACCGTCAACGGCAGGGGTTCCCACCCGAGGAGCCGTCCGAGCTCGGTAACGGTCGGCGCTCCGTCGTACGACGCGACCACCTCTTGGGGCCGGCCGGGCGGTCGCAGGGCCCCGTGCTCGATCAGCACTGCCCGGTCGGCCATCGGCGCCGCCCGCTCGAGGCGATGCTCAGCGAGGACAACCGTCGTGCCGAGGTCGTCGTTGAGGCGACCGACCGCGGCGAGCAGATCGTCAGCGCCCTGCGGATCGAGCATCGAGGTCGGCTCGTCGAGCACCAACGCAGCGGGTGCGGCGGCAAGCGCTCCGGCGATCGCGCAACGCTGCTTCTCCCCACCCGACAGCGTCGCAGGTGACCGATCACGCAGGTGGGCGATGCTGAGCGCATCGAGCACGTCCTCCACCCGGCGTCGCATGGTCACCTGGTCGGTACCGAGGTTCTCCAGCACGAATGCCAGGTCGTGCTCGACGTGATCGATCACGAATTGGGCTTCGGGATCCTGGTGGACGAACCCCACGACGTCGGCGAGATCGCGCGGCTTGCAGGCCCTGATCGACCGACCGAACGCGATGACGTCGCCCCGGAAGCGACCGCCGCTGCTGTGCGGCACCAGCCCGTTCGTCGTACGCAGCAACGTCGATTTTCCGCTGCCGGAGCTTCCGACGATGAGCAGCACCTCGCCGGCCTCGACGTCGAGCTCGACGGCGTCGAGCACCGCCGGACCGTCCGGGTAGGCGAACCCGACGTCACGCCAGCTGACGGCGCTCACTGCGCGGTCACGACTTCTGCGGTGGGCGTGCTGGGAGAACCCGCGGTCACCTCCGGCCCTTGATCGGATCCCGGCGCGATCGCGAGGCGCTTCAACGACGCCGGCACGGCGAGCAGCGCGATGCAAAGGGCGGGCCACAAGGAGAACCGGGGGAATGTGACCGGGTCGGGCGACCAGCGCAGCGTCGAACCGCCGACGGTGCCGATCACCGCGAGACCGATCGGCGCAGCCAGCGCAGTTGCCCCGGTCATCCAGTCGAGCCGCTGCAGGCGGCGCGGACGGTAGCGGGTCGGTCTCGCTCCACTGGAGGCGAGCACGATGGCGGCGACCAGGCCGCCAATGGCCGCCAGACCGAGGGTTGCCGCGAGCATCGAGGCTCGCCCGACCAGGGCCACGAACGTTGCACCGAGGGACAGCAGTGACCCGAGGCCGAGCCATCCGGCCACCCGGTCCGACGGGGTGGCCGGAAGGCGGGCAAAGCCGCGCGCGTCCATGGACTCGGCCAGGTTGACCGCCCGCTCCATGCCGCTCTCCAGGATGGGCACGGCCAGGCGGACCAACCGGCCGCGCCGTACGACCCGGCCACCACTCCGTGCCCTGTCCGCCTCCCGGACCGCGCTGACTGCGACAAGTGTCGAGGGCACGAACGCCAAGGCCACCGTAACGATGAGCCCCGGTTCGTGGAACGCCCGAGGCGCGGCGCCGAGCAGCTCGTGATGCGAGGCGACCGCGTTGAACGCACCGAACGCAGCGAGGATCCCGATGATCGCCAGACCCTCGGCCGCCGCCGTCGCGACCACCGACGCTTCGATCGATCCTCCGACCGTGAAGCCGCCGACGATGCGGGGCAACGTGCCTTCAGGAAGGGTGAACAGCGTGGTGACGGCTGAGCCCGAAGTGTGCGTCGTGAGTGCCGTCAACACCACCCTGAGCCCGGCGAAGCACACGCCGGTGACGACCAGCAGTGGAAACGCACGAGCCAAGGTGGAGTCGATGCGGTGGGCTTCGACGACGAGCGCGGTCACGGCGATGACGAGTGTCACGTACAAGGGGCTCGGCGCGAGCTGGATCGTGGCCGCTACGCAGACAGCCCACACGAGCCAGGTGACCGCGTGGAGGGGGCTGGTCGTGCGCACGGTGGGTACGGCGTCGCCGGCCGGTTGACCGTGCGACGCAACGCCTCGTACGGTACGCAGTTGGTAGAGGTCGCTCGCAACCCGGATGTTGCGAGTGGTCCCGGTCGAGCGGCTCGTCGCCCGTCCGGGGCGGGGGAAGTCGGTGCAAGTCCGACGCTGACCCGCAGCTGTAACCGGTCCTTGCGGCCGGGAGCCAGGTGACCCGCCCCTCCACGTCGGTCCGCCGGCGTTTCCCGGTTCACGCCGCTTCGGCGGCCCAAGGGGCTCTCGAGGAACGGAGCCCAACGGAGGTTGACCCATGGCCCGACAGGCCGGACTGGCCCTACGCTCACTCGTTGCCGGCGCGCTGGTCGCGCTGAGCGTTTCGTTGGTCGCCGTGGCTCCCGCCACCGCTATCAGCGACCCAGCGCTCACCAAGGCTCGCACCTTCGTGGTCGGCCAACAGCAGGACGACGGTGGCTTCGAGGTAGGTCACTTCCCGTCCTTCGAGACCCCGGACGCCGTGCTGGCGTTGGGCGAGCTGGCTCAGATCGGACCGACCTGGAACGCGTCTGCGGCTCGCTCTGCGGTCACCGGTGTCGTGACCAAGGGCAAGACCGCACTCGGCTACTCCGACGACCAGGCCGAGTCATCCGACCTGTCACCGGCGCAGGCGGCGAAGTACCTCGCGCTCGTGGTCGAGCCGCTCGGCCTGAAGCCGCACGACTTCGACCCCTCGAACGACAGTGCCAAGCCGGTTGACCTCATTGCGAGCATGGGCAGGGCCGCAGATCTCGATGGGCGCTACAGGCAGGGCGCGTTCAACGGTCTGCTGTTCATCGCCCTCGCCCACTGGGCCATCAACTGCGCGGTGCCCGGCGACCTCGTCGCTCGCGTCGCGGCTGCGCAGCAGGCCAACGGTTCATGGGACTTCTCCGGAGCTCCCACCGGCACGGGCGTCGATGTCGACACGACAAGCCTCGCCGTGATCGCGCTGACCCGGGCCGGCCGCGGCAGGACCGATCCCGCGATCGCCAAGGCACTGACCCTGCTCGCCCATCAGCACCGCGCGAACGGGTCGTGGCAGGCCACCGTGTTCCCCCCGTTCGTCGACGATCCCAACACCACGTCGTTGGCGACGTTGGCGATCGCCGCTACGGGTCAGGATCCGGCCGCAGCCAGCTGGAGGAACGCAGCTGCGCCGACGCTGAGCAGCCAGCCCTACGTATCGCCGGACTCTTGGTTGCGTTCGCAGCAGCAGCCCGATGGTCACATCGCGAGCACGGTCGATTCCTTTGGCGTCACGACCTTTGCCACCACGCAGACCGTCGAGGCGCTGACCCGTCGGTGGTTCACGTCGAAGCCCGCGTCGAACGTGCGGTGCCGGCTACCCGGTGGCCCTCGGGAGAAGTTCCTCCGCCACGAGTTCCGAACGTTGGCCAACCGGGCCGGGACGAATGCTGACCTGCAGCCGGCAGCCGCTGCGCTCGGCACCGATCCGACCATCAGGAACAAGCGACTCGCTGCGGTGACGTCCACCCTCGGCACCAACGCATACCTCAGGGGCACCATTGGTGATCTGTACCGTCGGGCGCTCGGTCGGTCGCCCGACGCCGGAGGCCACAGGTTCTGGGCGAACCAGCTCCGCAAGACCAGCCGTCAGTCGGTGTTGGCGGCGTTGCTCGGATCTCAGGAGTTCTTCCGCGGCGCCGGCGGCACGAACCCGGGCTTCCTGGACGAGGTCTATCCGGTAGCTGTCGGACGTGGCCCCGATCGGGGCGGCAAGGCATATTGGTTGCGGCGCCTGGCATCGGGAACGAGCCGGACGGCGGTCGCCGGCGCGCTCGTGGCCAGCATCGAAGGTCGGCGTACGGAAGTGCGCGCCCAATACAACGACCTGCTCGGCCGTTCAGCCGATGCCGGTGAGCTGGCGTACTGGGCGAACCACTTCGCCACGCAACGTGTCGAGCGATTGATCGCCACACTCGTGTCGTCCTCTGAGTACTTCGCACAAGCCACCACATGACCCCAGCCACTCCTCCCGGTGGACGGAGGTTCGGTGCCGATGCGCAGCGCAGGCCGCGAGCGGTACGGGCCGCGCTGTTGTCGGCGGTTGGTGCGACCCTCGCGTTGGTCGGCGCGCCGCATGACCAGGCTGCATCCGCGAGCTCACCGCATCGCGCAGCAGTGGTTGTCGATCTGGGGGACGGGCGTGTGAAGATCGGCTGTGTCTCGTTCACCGAGGACCACCTGTCGGGTCTCGAGGCGCTCGACCGGGCATCGATGGCGCCCGTGGCCCAGACCTACGGCGGGCAGGGCAGTGCGGTGTGCGCGCTGTGCGGGAAGGGCTGTACGGCCGGGTCGTCCTGTCTGACCTGCAAGGCACCGAACTACTGGGCTTACTTCCACGACGGCGTGTACTCGCCGGTGAGTGCCAGCCGGAGCGAGGTGCACGACGGCGACACCGAGAGTTGGAGGTGGGGGAAGGGTGAGCGGCCGGCCAACGTCGCGTTCGACACGGTGTGCCCAGGTCCGGAACCGCCGACGTCCACCCCGACGACCAAGGCGCCAGCCGTGGTCCCCTCCACGCCGGGGCCGGCGGCAACCGCCCCGACCACCGGTAACGGCGGCGATCCTGCCGGTACCGGTAACGGCGGAAGCGGTTCCTACGCAACGCCAGGAGCCGGCGCGCTAGGCAGCACCACGGTTCCGACCGCGCCGGCGCTCCCGGGTGCCACCAGCCCGGGGGCCGTCGTGCCGACCGTGCCAGGCACCAAGGCGACGGCTGTGACCACATCCCCGTCGTCAGTGGCGCCTGGGGTCTCGGGCCCGACGGCACCCGGGAGACCGTCCACCACGACGTCGACGCCGGTGGCCGGTGGCCGGACGGGCCGAAGCGAGAACGCCGCGTCCACTGGACCCCGACATGGCGTGATCGAGCGGACCGAGGCGGGTCGTCGGACGTCGGCAGTCCGATCAGCGAACCGCGTCCACAACCAGTGGCTGTCGGTCGTCGCCTTCCTGACGATCCTCGCGATCGTCGTCGGGCTGACGGTTGTGCTCCGGCGCCGCCGGGCTGGCATTACGTGAGCTGATCGGAACGCATGTACCCGACAGGCCGAGCCCGCGGGAGCGCGCCTTCTGCGCGGCCCTCTTTTGACCAAGTGAGGGTCGGCTGTTAGCACGTGGGCGTGTCGAGCCGTGCCCGAGCTCCCAGCGCGGCCCGGGCGGCGCGACGGGCCGAGCGGCGTGAAGGGCTGCTCGACGCGGCAGTCGCCGTGATCCGACGGGACGGTCCCGGTGCGTCGATGGAGGCCATGGCCGTTGAGGCCGGGGTCACCAAGCCCATCCTGTATCGCCACTTCGGCGATCGCAACGGTTTGGTCGACGCCCTCGGCGAGCGCTTCTTCGGCGAGTTGAGCGACCGGCTGGGTGGTGCGCTCGGAGCGGATCGAAACCCGCGCGCGTTGCTGCACGACGGTATCGATACCTATGTGTCCTTCATCGACTCGGACCCTGCGACCTATCGATTCCTCATGCAGCAGGGAGGACGTCGCAGCGGTGAGACGATCACGACGTTGGCTCACCAGATCGGTCGGCGGATCGCCGGTGTGCTCAGTGATCAGCTTGCAGCCGCCGGCCAGGACACGGGCGCAGCAGAGCCGTGGGCCTATGGCATCGTCGGCATGGTCCATCTCACCAGCGACTGGTGGGTCGAACGTCGAACCATCTCCCGTGCCCGCCTCGTGGGGTATCTCACCAGCCTGTTGTGGGCGGGTCTCACAGGCGGTGCCGGCGATGCGGCGAACGTCAGCCGCGCCGGCGGGGAGTCCTGACCAGACAGTCGTCCGGTGTGGCCGATGTCTCGTCATGAGACCTTGGCGAGGATGGGACTAGCTGTTACTCTCGGTAACAATTCCTACTTCGCCTAACGAGGGGTGCCCCCGATGACGAGCACGATTGTCGACAACCGGATCCGCAAGCTCTCGACGGCCTCCGAGCGCAGGATCATCGATCCCGATCGGGACCTCCCGGGCCACCTGGGCGACGGCCAGCTCCTTCCGGATGAACTGCTGAGCGTCGCCGACCTGAACCTCGATCTGACGCCCGAGCAGCGGGTCACCCTGTCCCGCGAGGAGATCGGGTCGATCACCGAGGCCGGGATCCGGTTCGAAGCGGTCCTCGAGGCCGGCTTCGCCCTGCAGGTGGCCCAGAGCACCAACCTGCTCGATCCCCGCACGACCTACCTCCTGCACGAGATCGGCGAAGAGACCCGCCATCAACGGCTCTTCCTCCGGATGCTGGAGCAGATCGATCCCAAGGCCAAGAACCCGTTCGCGAACCGGCTCATGCGCTTCATCGAGCGGCGTGGGATGAAGCGCATCATCTCGCTGCCCGCACTGCTCTATGTGCTCGTGCTCGGCGGCGAAGAGATCCCTGATCTGTTCCAGAAGCTGGCGTCCGAACACCCCGACACCGATTCCTTCGTCAAGGAGGTCAACAAGTATCACCGGATGGAGGAGGCTCGTCACCTGTCGTTCGCCCGGGCCATGTTGCCCGAGGTGTGGGCCAAGGCCAGCCTGATCGAGCGGCTCGCCGTGCGTTTCGTGGCGCCGGTGATCATCGGCCAGATGTTCGACCAGATCGTGCATCCCGGTGTGTATGAGACCATCGGCCTGCCCGCCGTGGATACCTGGAAGCAGGTCCGCCGGAGCGACACCCGTCTGCGGTGGAAGGCCAAGGCCACGCGTCCGGTGCTCGATGCGGTGATAGATGCCGGGGCGTTCCGAGGAAACCGGGTCCCCAAGGGCTGGCGCAAGCTGGTCGAGGGTGAGGCACTTACCCAGCCCGGCTGACCCCTGCGGATGTGCGGGAGCAGACGGTCCCCGTCGGCGCCGCTTGTTCACGAAACCCGTCAGTGGGCGGCACCTGCCACCCTGTGCTCATGCAGGTCCATCTGGTCGACGGCACCTACGAGTTGTTCCGGTACTTCTTCGCCCTTCCTTCCCACGTCACATCGGACGGTCGGGAGGTGGCGGCGACCCGTGGCGTCGTCGGCTCCGTCCTGCAGATGTTGGAGGGTGGGGCCACCCACGTCGGCGTGGCCACCGACCATGTGATCGAGTCCTTCCGCAACGACCTGTATGCCGCCTACAAGACCGGCGCTGGCGTCGATCCTTCGCTGCTCGGCCAGTTCGCCTTGCTCGAGGAGGTTCTCGTCGCGAGCGGGATGGTCGTGTGGCCGATGATCGAGTACGAAGCAGACGATGCGCTCGGCGCAGCGGCCAGAGTGGCCGCTGCTGACGACCGTGTCGAACGCGTGTGGATCTGCACGCCGGACAAGGATCTCGGCCAATGCGTCGGCGGCAAGGTAGTGCAGCTCGATCGCCGCCATGGGGTCACGAGCGACGCGGCAGCTGTCGAGGCGAAGTTCGGGGTACCGCCATCGGCCATTCCGGACTACCTGGCTCTGGTCGGCGACACCGCCGACGGTTTTCCGGGCCTTCCGGGATGGGGTGCGAAGTCCGCCTCAGCGGTGCTCGCCCGGTACGGGCGACTCGAAGACATCCCGGCGGCCGGAGACGCATGGGACGTGCCGGTCCGAGC
>JBBSGQ010000010.1:0-20960 GCA_038253965.1 Acidimicrobiales bacterium
ATGGCACGATCGTGTCCACGCCGAGCTCGGTGAGCTTCTGCACCACGAGCTCGGGTCGCTGACCTTTGACGAGGGCGAACGCGACGGTGAGCGTGGGGAACTGACGGTTCTCCTGTCTGATCGGCCCGATCGGCTCGGGCATCGCGTCGGCGAGGCGACACCTGCGCCAGGCTCCTCCCCCGTCGCTGACGGTCAGCACATCGCCAGGTCGGGCGCGCAACACGCGCGTCAGGTGGTGTGCGTCTTCGGGCTCGAGGACCGGCCGGTCGAGGTCGGCGACGAACACGTGCGGTGCGCCGTCCGAGCCGAGCTCTTCACCGGACTGGTCATCAGTCGGCACCGATCGCTACTTGAACGCAGACCGAATCTTCGACAGAAAGCCGCTCTCCGCCGGCGCGACCTCTTCTTGGCGCAGCTCCGCCAGGTCTCGCAGCAGCTGCTCTTCCTCGGGCCCGAGGCCCGACGGTGTGTCCACCAGCACGTGCACCAAGAGGTCTCCCCGGGCGCGACCCCGCAGATGCGGAACGCCGCGACCTCGCAACCGGAACACGCGTCCGGTCTGGGTTCCTCTCGGTATCACGAGGTCCTCGACGCCGTCGAGGGTCGGATAGGACAAGTGAGCACCGAGGCCGGCCTGGGTCATCGGGACGTGAAGCTCATGGACGAGGTCCTGCCCGTCACGTTCGAAGCGTTCGTGGGGACGGACCCGGACATGGACGTACAGGTCGCCCTTCGCTCCGCCGCGTGGGCCGACCGCACCGAACCCGCTCAAGCGCAGCGTCGACCCGGTGTCGACTCCAGCCGGGATGTCGACCGTGTAGGTCTTCTTCTCGATCAATCGGCCCTCACCGCGGCAGTCGGGGCAGGGTTGGGCGATCACCTCACCCGTCCCGGCGCACACGTTGCACGGCCCTGCTGTGACCATCTGACCGAGGATCGACTGGCGGACCTGACGCACCTGGCCCGCGCCTCCGCACTGAGCGCACGTTTGGGCGCTCGTACCCGGGGCCGCACCGGTCGCCTCACACGTGGAGCAGGCGACAGCAGTGCGCACCGACACCTCTTCCTGGGTGCCGAAGACGGCCCGCTCGAACTCGAGATCGACGGCGACCTCCAGGTCGGCGCCGGGCGGCGGCCCGCCCCGCCCACCGCGGTTGCCACCACCGCCGAAGAACGCGTCGAATATGTCGCCGAGCCCGGCACCCCCGAACCCGAACGGATCACCCCCAGGAGCAGCGCCCTCGGGGCCGAACTGGTCGTAGCGCCGCCGGCGCTCGGGGTCCATGAGGGTTTCGTAAGCGACCGCGACCTCTTTGAACTGCATTTCCGCCCCGGGATGATCGGGGTTGGCGTCGGGGTGCAGCTCTCGGGCGAGACGGCGGTAGGCCCTCTTGATCTCGTCGGGGGTCGCGGCACGCGATACACCGAGGAGCTCGTAGTAATCGGTAGGCACCTCAGCCCTCGCTCAGTCGCCGACCGAGGCGATTCGAGACGACTGCCACCGCAGCCAAGGCGTGGGAGTAGTTCATGCGGGTCGGTCCGAGCACCCCGATCGTGCCTGCTCTTTCGCCCTCGACCTCGTAGGGCGCCACGACGACTGAGCACTCGGCGAGGCGGTGGATGCCGGTCTCGGTACCAATGGCCACGGTGAGGCCCCGATCGAGGACATCACGCAGCAGGCTGACGACAACGAGTTGCTGTTCGAGGATGGCGAGCACCGATCTGACGCTCTCGACAGCATCGAACGCCGCGGCCATGCGCGAGGCTCCACCGACGAACACGTGGTCGGTCTCTGCGTCTTCGGTGTCGGCGAGCGCGGACACGGCGGCAGTCACGACCCGGTCGACGTCAGGAGCGCCGGCGAGCGGCACAGACGGCGCAGCCGCCAGCGTGGATCCCACCAGGTGGCGACTGACATGGGCGGCCGCCGAAGCCAGACGAGCCTCGTCGGCTTCTTCGGCCAGCTCCAGCGTTCGCTTCTCGACCACGCCGTTGCCGAGCACCGCGACGAACAGGGCGACGCGTGGTGCCAAGCCGACGATCTGCACCGAGCGCACAGTGCCACCCTCGTGGGCAGGACCGACGACGACCGCCGCGTAATCGGTGAGACCCGACAGGAGCCGAGTCGTGTCGTCGAGCATCTGTTCGATCTCCCCGTGGGCCCGGTTGAAGAACGCCCGGACCTGCTGCGACGCAGCGCGATCGAGGGACGGCTCGGCCAGCGCGTCGACGAACCACCGGTATCCCTTTTCCGTGGGGATCCGACCCGCGCTCGTGTGAGGCTGCTGCAGGTACCCGTCAGCCTCCAGGGTCGCCATGTCGTTACGGACGGTCGCCGACGACACAGTGACCTGTGACGATGCGGCGACGTGGCTGGACCCGACGGGCTGAGCCGTATGGATGTACTCCTCCACGACTGCTCTCAGGATTGAGGTTTTTCTCTCGTCGAGCATGACCACCACCATCGGTTGGCAGTCGATGATACCGAGTGCCAGTCGACGTCCCCGTTCTCTCTACCCCCGTCGCCGCCCCGGACCTCACGATCTTCGCTCAGAGCGATCCGTAGCGACGAAGCGACTCGGCGCGCTCGATCGCGTGATCGACGATCGGACCCGGATAGCTGGCGCCGCCGTTGCGTGCGGCAAAAAGATCTTCGCCGGCGGCGGTCCAAGGCTGGTGCACCGCTGCCCCGCCGATGCCGCGGAGCTCGGGCACCCACCGTCGCACATACTCGCCCTCTGGGTCGAACCGTTGTCCCTGGCTCACCGGGTTGAAGACTCGGAAGTAGGGAGCGGCATCGGTGCCGCTGCCCGCGACCCACTGCCACCCGTGGTTGTTCGACGCGAGATCCCCGTCGACCAGATGGGCGAGGAACCACGCCGCGCCCCGCTGCCATGTCAGGTGGAGGCAGGACCGCGACGCGAGGAGCGCCTGCCGGTACTCGAAGCCGATCGTCGTGAACGAACAGGGGCAGCACCTCGTCATGGGCGGAGCAAGCCTCGAGGAGCGCCGGGTTGTCGGCGAGGCGGAGGTCGCGCCGGAACCACATGACGGCGACCGAAGGCTGCGGCATCGGCCGACCGTACCGACACTCTCCTACGTTCACGACTCGGAAGGTGCCGGTACGATCCGCCGCAGTGGCCTTCCTCACGGTGCTCCTCGTGGTCGGAAGCCTCGCCCGAATCACCATCCTCGTGCTGCGCCCTTCAGCCGCGCGGCGCTTCCGTCAGCCGAACCAGCGGGGCTTCGCCGCGCGCATCGAACGCATCGGCGATGCCGTTGTGTTCATCACCGTCGTGTCGATGCTGCTGTTCGGGTATCGCCACCACCCTGCCGGCGAGCTGGTGTTCCTCTGGGCGGTCGGCCTGTGCGGCGGCTTCGCCGCTGTTCTGCTAGCCCACGCCCTCGCTCGCAACCGTCGGGTGCCGGGCCGCCCGTACCGCTCGTGAGCTCACCGCTACACCTGTGACGGCGCAGGGTCCTGGCGTTACTCGCTCAGCCGGAGCGCTGACACGAAGGCCTCTTGAGGCACTTCGACGCGACCGATGTTCTTCATGCGCTTCTTGCCCTCCTTCTGGCGGTCGAGCAGCTTGCGCTTGCGGGTGATGTCGCCGCCATAGCACTTGGCCAGCACATCCTTGCGCTTCGCCTTGACCGTCTCGCGAGAGATGATCCTGCCGCCGATCGCAGCCTGGATCGGGACATCGAAGAGTTGGCGTGGTATCAACTTCCGCAGCTTGTCGGTCATCCGGCGGCCGTAGTCCTGCGCCTTGTCCTTGTGCACGATCGTGCTGAACGCGTCGACCGGCGTGCCGTTGAGTAGGACGTCGACCTTCACCAGAGCCGAGGGCTCATATCCGATCGGTTCGTAGTCGAGGCTTGCGTAGCCCTGGGTACGGCTCTTCATCTGATCGAAGAAGTCGGTCACGACCTCGGCCAGGGGCAGGCGGTATCGCAGCTCGACCCGCTTCGGCGACAGGTACTCGAGTTTGAGCATCTCGCCGCGCCGCGTCTGGCAGAGATCCATGAGCGTGCCCGTGTAATCGCTCGGGCTCAGGATCGTCACACCGAGCCACGGTTCCTCGACGAGCTCGACCTCGGTAGCCGGCGGCATCTCGCTGGGATTGTCGATCTCGAAGACGTCACCCCTTGTCGTGTGCACCTGATAGGCGACCGAAGGCGCAGTGGCGATGAGGCTGAGGTCGAACTCTCGCTCCAATCGCTCGCGGACGATCTCCATGTGGAGCAGTCCGAGAAACCCGCATCGGAAGCCGAAGCCGAGAGCCCCTGAGGTCTCTGGTGCGTAGGTGAAGCTCGAGTCGTTGAGCCGCAGCTTCTCGAGCGCTTCCCGCAGATCCGGGAACTCGTCGCCGTCGACGGGAAACAGACCGCAGAAGACCATCGGCTTCGGGTCGCGATATCCGGCGAGCGCTACGGGGGCCGGATGGGCGTGCTCGGTGACCGTCTCACCGGATCGGGCCTCCCCTACGTCCTTGATGCCAGCAACGAGATAGCCGGTCTCACCTGGACCGAGAGCAGCGACCGGTGTCGGCTCGGGCCGCCGGACACCGATCTCGTCGGCATCGTGGGTGGCGCCGGCTTGTATGAACCGAAGACGCGCCCCCGACCGGAGCGTGCCCTCCATGACCCGCACCGAGCTGACCACACCGCGGTATTGGTCGAAGTGGGAATCGAAGATCAAGGCCTGCAGCGGGGCATCAGGATCGCCGACCGGAGCGGGGATCCGCTCGATCACCGCGTCGAGCAGCTCCGACACCCCCTCGCCCGTCTTGGCGCTGATGCGAAGCACCTCCGACGCAGGGATGCCGAGGACATGTTCGATCTCCTCGGCGTAGCGGTCCGGCTCTGCGGCTGGGAGGTCGATCTTGTTCAGGCAGGCGATGATCTCGAGCTCGTTCTCGAGGGCGAGGTAACAGTTGGCGAGCGTCTGCGCCTCGATGCCCTGTGCCGCATCGACCAGCAGGATCACCCCCTCGCATGCCGCGAGCGAGCGAGAGACCTCGTATCCGAAGTCGACATGTCCTGGTGTGTCGATCAGGTTCAGGACGTGATCGCGGTACGCGAGCGTCACCGATTGCAGCTTGATGGTGATGCCGCGTTCACGCTCAAGGTCCATCGAGTCGAGGTATTGGGCCCGCATGTCACGCGGGTCGACTGCTCCGCAGATCTCCAAGATGCGGTCGCTGAGCGTCGTCTTCCCGTGGTCGATGTGGGCGATGACGCTGAGCGAACGGATCCGAGACAACTCCATGGGCTCGGCGACGCTATCAACAGGCTCGCCGCCTCCCTCCGGCGGGTGTGACAGACCGCGGGCGTCACCGGTAGTGTCTCCGAGCCGTCACGACCCGATCGAGCAGGACCCATGGCCAACATCAAGAGCCAGATCAAGCGCAATCGCCAGAACGAGAAGCGTCGCGTACGGAACAAGGCGGTCCGTTCAGAGCTCAAGACCCGTACCAAACAGGCGCTCGCCACTGCCGAGCAGGGCGCTGAGCAGGCGGGCGACGCCGTGCGTCTGGCGATGAAGCGCATCGACAAGGCTGCGGCCAGCAACGTGATCCATAGCAACGCCGCATCCCGCCGCAAGTCACGGTTGATGCGCCGCCTCAACGCGCAGGGCTGACCCCGGAGCGCCAGCACCCGGCGACACGCTCCGGTCCACAGCCCTGGACCGCGCGGTCAGCGACGTCGAGCCCTGGACACCACCGCGAGCCGGGCCACGAGTACCTCGACCACCAGCTGCTCGGGCCACGCTTTGGCGCCCCTCAGGTCGAGATCCGCCTCGGCGAGGAGCGCCACGGATCGTCGGATGCCGTCAGACCCGAGCCGGCGTGTCTGGCTCAGCGCCTTCCTCGCAGGAAACGTGCTGCCCTTCAGACCAAGGACGTCTGCGGCGTCCTTCTCGCCCGTCACCTCTGCGCCGTCGAGACGCACCATGCGCAGGAAATGACTTTGGAGCGTTGACATCACCGCCAACGGATGACGGCCGGCTGTCACGATGCGCTGTAGCCGGTCGAGCGCTGTGGGCACGTCTCCGTGATCGATCGCATCGGTCAGTTCCCACGGCGGCACGCCACCTGCAACACCGAGAAACGGCTCGATGTCGGCGCACGACAGTCGGGCCTCAGGGCCGAACACGCCGACGAGCCGCTCCACCAGGCCGACCAGGGCCCCTGCGTCTTCACCGACGTGTTCGGCGATGCGCGTGCGACCCGGCCCGTCGACCTGGAGACCCGCTGCGCTCAGCCGCTCACCGATCCAGGTGCCGCGACCCTTGCCTGCCGGAGCATCTGCGTTGAGGACCTCGCCACCGGCTGCGGTGACCGCTCGTGTCAGGGCCGCGGGGACGGCGACCAACCGGGCAGTGGACTCAGGGCCGCGCTCCCATACGAGGACCAGAACAGTCGTAGGCAAGGGCGCGTCGAGGTAGGCGAGCAGCCCGGTCAGTTCCTCAACCTTGGCGAACCGGCCGAGGTGGCGGACCACCACTATGCGCTCGTCGGTGAGGAACGGAGGAGTTTGCGCCGCGTCGATGGCAGCGCCGAGATCGAAATCCGAGCCCGAGAACTCATCCACGAGCAAACCCCGGTCCCTCTCGCCGACCAGACGATCGGTGAGCCGGGACAGCGCCTCGCCCCGCAGGACGTCGTCGGAGGCCCTGAGGAGGTACACGCGGTTGACGGCGCTCACGACGCACGGGCCTCGAGGATCGCAGCCATCACATCGCTGACCCGTCGAGCGCCCCGGACGTCGTGAGCTCGCAGCACCCGGCATCCGAGACCGATGCCCAATGCATGCGCCGCATGAGTCGC
The DNA here is from genome assembly GCA_038253965.1 of Acidimicrobiales bacterium. Lineage (GTDB taxonomy): Bacteria > Actinomycetota > Acidimicrobiia > Acidimicrobiales > Iamiaceae > JBBSGQ01. Next base: position 6,834 of record JBBSGQ010000010.1, read on the forward strand.
TTCACGTCGCGCAGAGACGTCGGTGCCGAGGAGATGACCGAGAAAGCGCTTGTTCGAGGCCGAGAGGTAGACCGGATAACCGAGCGCAGCGACACGATCGGAGCTACGCAGCAGTTGCAGGGACTGCGCTTCGGTCTTGCCGAGATCGAGTCCGGCGTCGAGCATGATTCGCCGAGCCGGTATGCCCATCGCTTCGGCCTGCGCGGCCCGCTCGCCCAGGAGACGGCACACATCGCCGACGACGTCGTCATAGTGCGGCTCGGGATCGGGGACACGAGGCGCCAACCTGATGTGGGTGGCAACGACCGACGCTCCGGCCCGGGCTGCCACGGCAAGGTATTCGGGATCTGCGAAGCCGGAGATGTCGTTGCCGACAACTGCTCCTGCCCGGTATGCCTCGACCGCCACGGCAGCCTTCCAGGTGTCGCAGGACAGCGGCACATCGAAGCGATCGTGCAATGCCGCGATGGCAGGCACCACCCGCTCCAGTTCTTCGTCGAGGCACACCTCGGGGCCTGGACCGGCCTTCACGCCACCGACGTCGAGGACGTCGGCACCATCGCCGACCAACGTGTCCGCTTGCGCGACGAACGCATCGAGCTCGAAGTAGCGGCCAGCGTCATAGAACGAATCAGGCGTGCGATTCAAGATGCCGACCACGACTGCCCGGAACGTGACATCGAGGCGGTGGGGACCGAGCTCGAGGAGCACGAAGCGACCCTACCTGCCTGTCAGTTGCCATCGATCGGGCCGAGGATGAATCGATGCGAACACGCAACTGGGGCCGATCGGCCAGGATCGTGACCGTAAAGGGGCCGATCACCAAGGTTGTGCCTACCGACGGCACCGATGCTTTCGACACGCTGGCACCGAACGGCTCGAGCACGCGGCTGACCGGCCAACGATGCCGCAGGGCCGCGACTTGCGCCGCCGGTGTCGGACCGCTGGCGCGCAGCACGATCAGATCGAGACGACGAACCTCGGCTTTGCGCAGCGCGGCGAGCAGCCGGTCCGGCGGTACACCCGAAGCTGGCTCGAGGACCGTGGCACGGCCCGCACGCCAGAGGACGACTCCGGCGATCGGTTCGCTGCGCAACGGATGCTGTGACCAACGTGCGGCGACAGCAGGCGCGATCAGAGCCAGTGTGACCGCTGCATAACCGGCCTTGACCAACAAGGAACGACTGGCCCGAACACCGATCGCCACGGATGCCAAACCGACGATCAAGACCAGCGCGCCGGCTGGTCGGACGTCGCCGAGCGGCCATCGCGCGGTTCGCTCGGCCACTCCGGAGATCCAGGCGATCATCACCCGCGTCGGCAGGTGCAGGACCGCGCCGACACGGCCGCCGACCACCCCGGCCGCCAGGCCGGCTCCCAGCCCCCACACCATCACCAACCCGGCCACCGGAACGGTGAGGAGGTTGGCCGGTATCGCGGCAACAGGAAGGCCACCGAAGCTGGCGAGCATCACCGGCGCCACCCCGGCTTGCGCACCGAGCGTGACTGCGACCGCTTCGGCCAGTGGGACGGGGCCCGGAATGGATCGACGCAGGGCAGGAGCGAGCAGGACGATCCCGAGCGATGCGCCGACCGACAGCTGAAAGCCAACCGAGTCGACCAGGAAGGGGTCCACAAGGATCAACGCGGTCACGGCCAAAGCCAGGAGGCGGAGCGATGAGATCTCGCGACCGATCGAGACCGCGGTGACCGATAGCCCGGCCATCATCGCCGCTCGCAGGACGGATGGCTCTCCACGGGTGATCAGCGCGAAGAACCCGATCGCCCCAACCGTCACCGCCCAGCGACCGCCCAGCCGAAGACGACGCAGGAACGGCGCGAGGAGAGCCAGCACGAACGCCACGTTCTCGCCGGAAACCGCAAGGAGATGCGTCAGCCCCGACGCCCGGAAATCGTCGGACACTGTTGCCGGTTGATCCCGGTCATCGCCGAGGACGAAGCCTGCATACAGCGAGCGCGGACCCATCGGGAGAGACTCGGCGCCGTTTTCGAGCAGGCGGCGCACCCGGTTGGCGGCACGCCAGGGAGCAGTAGCCGAACCGGTGCGCTCGGCCGACCTCGCCTCGAACAGACCTACTACGTGGTGGACCCGCAACCACGCGTCGCCGGCCGGGGCCGGCCGGACCGTTCCCTCGACCGCGAGCTGTTCTCCGGCGAGGGAGACCGAGACTGCGCCCGCCGCCGATCCGGTCGCGCGCATCTCGAGTCTGCGACCCTCGAAGCGCACGAGTCCTCGCGATCCACCGAACGTCGGTGACGGATCCGAGACGAGCGTGACGATGCTGCGCACCTGCGCACGCGCGATGGGATGGAGCCCGGCTTGGGCGCGTGCGCTGAGCGCCGACGCGAGCAAGGCAGTGGCGACGACCAGCAACCATGGACGCCGTAGCGAGATCGCGAGGACGCCAATGCCGAGGCCGATGGTCATCGGGAGGGGTCGTGACACCTCGCTGCCGAAGACCGCTGCCACGGCCAGGCCAACCGACCCGGCGTCGCCCAGGGAGCGAAGTCGCCGGGGAGCGGCCGGCAGGGTCCGCACGAGTCACACCCGGACCTTGGCCCGGAGGGCGGCCAGTTTGGCGTCACCGATGCCGCGCACGTCGAGCAGCTCGTCGACCGAGTGGAACGGGCCGTGTTGTGTGCGGTAGTCGATGATCGACGCTGCGGTTGACGGGCCGACGCCAGGCAGGGTGTCCAATTGATCAGCGGTAGCGGTGTTCAGGTCGATCGGTACGGCCGGACCAGCAGCCACCCCACCATCGCGGTCGGGCGAGGCAGCCTGCGATGTAGCCGTGGACGCTGCTCCCCCATCCGGGCCGCCGGTCGGTCCGACGGGCACCGGAGTGGTCAACTCGCCGATCTTCGGCACGTACAACCGTTGGCCGTCGGCCAACGGAGCAGCCAAGTTGAGCCGACCCGGATCCGCCCCCGACCGCAACCCGCCGGCGATCCGGACAAGGTCGTTCACGCGGGCGCCCGGTGCGAGACGGTACAGACCGGGACGACGCACCGATCCGGCTGCGTCCACCACCAACGCCGGCGACCGCGTGGACACGGGCGACGTTGGGGTGCCGGCGGCGCTGGTGTGTCCGTCGGTGGTTCTGGCGCGAGGCAGGGTTGATTCGACTGGCGGCGGCGGAGGCCGCAACAGCCACACTGCGGCGACCAAGGCGAGGGCTCCTCCCCCACAGATGACCAGCAAGCGAGCGGGACTGATCGGCACTCGTGCGAGGAGCGCACCCACGCGCTCGCCGGTGGGACCCGGGTACACCGGGCGCTTGAGATCGGCGTGGGTCGGACGGTCGTCCTCGATCGTTGGATCGTGCGGTGTTTGCGACGCTGACCTGGATCCGAGCATCACCCCTCCAAGCGCAGATGAGCGGAGGGGGAAGAGCTGGGGAGCCGGGTGCCCGATGAGGCGGTCAACGCACCTCAGCGCAGACAATATCCCTTCGTCGCCGGGGCAGGCGATCGATTAAGGAGGCGAGCCGATAGGCGAGGCGACCCACCAACACGGCGTCGTTACGCCAGGCGCAGCCTGACGAGAACAACCGTGGCGACCCCGACGGGCGACACCCGCTCGAGTCCTACGCGTGGTCTGAGGAACCGTGTCAGAACAGCTTCGCGGTGAGCGCCTTGCGATATCCGGGGGTCCGAGGATCGTCCGGCCCGAGCAGTTCGAGCACGTCGATGAACTCCTGGCGAGCACCCTCGTCGTCCTTGACCCGACCGAGGAGCGCGTCGAGCCGCCCAGCGGGGTCGTCGAGGGTGCCAGCCGCCGTACGGGCGAGTGCTGCGACCCGCCGTGTCTCGGCGGTCTCGGCGATGCGCTCGAGCAGACCCAACGCTTCATCGTTCTCGTCGCGTTCCACGAGCATCTCGGCCAGTGCGACGATGGCCCGCTCATGGCCGGGCTCGAGCTCGAGCACCTTTCGCAACGAGGCCTCGTCGCCAGCTTGGATGAGCTCTGCGATCTCGACTTCTGCAGAGGTCGGAACGAGCCCATCCACGAACTTCCGAACCTGGGCCTCGGGCTGAGCTCCGACGAACTGGGAGACGATCTCCCGGTTGTGCAGCGCATAGACCGCCGGAATGCCCTGCACCTGGAACGTCGCTGAAACCTGGGGGTTCTCGTCGACGTTGACCTTGACCAGCTCGACCTGTCCATCGGTGTCAGCGACGACCCTCTCGAGGATCGGACCGAGAGTCCGACACGGCCCACACCACGGCGCCCACAGATCGACAACGACCGGGACCTGCTCGGACCGATCGAGGACAGCGGTTCCGAACGTTGCATCGGTGACGTCAACCATTCGCCCACGTTACCGGCGCCCGGGCGCTCGACCACCGACGGTCAAGGGCCGGTGGCCACTAGGTTTGGCGCTCCATGGGCACACCGATCGAGGGCGTCGAGGTGGACAGGGTCACCGACTGGTTCGTGGCGAACGCCCCCGAAGCGGCTCCTCCGCTGCAGTTCGATCTGATCGCCGGCGGCCGATCCAACCTGACGTTCCGCGTCGTGGACACTGCCGGTCATGCCTGGGTGTTGCGCCGGCCACCACTCGGACAGGTCCTTGCCACAGCGCACGACATGAGCCGTGAGCATCGCATCATCTCTGCGCTCGGCCCGACGGATGTGCCGGTCCCCCCGACGATCGGGCTGTGCACCGACGACGCCGTGAACGGCGCGCCGTTCTACGTGATGGGCTTCGTTGATGGTCATGTCGTGCGCGATGCCAGCGAGGCCAAGCGGTTCACCGCCGAGCAACGCCGCCGCACCGGGCACTCGATAGTCGACACGCTGGCTCGCATCCATGCCGTGGACATCGATACGGTCGGCTTGGGCGACCTCGGTCGCAGAGAGGGATACATCGCACGCCAGCTGAAGCGGTGGTACGGCCAATGGGAGCAGTCCAAGACCCGCGAGCTCCCCGACGTCGACGTGGCCTATGAGCGCCTGAAGGCATCGATCCCGCAACAGGCCAAGGCGGCGATAGTCCACGGCGACTACCGGCTCGACAACTGCATGGTCGATGACGAAGGTGAGATCATCGCTGTGCTCGACTGGGAGATCTGCACACTGGGCGATCCGCTCGCGGACGTCGGCCTCCTCATGGTGTACTGGTCTGAGCCTGGCGATGCCCATACCGCGTTACCGGAGGGAGCGACCGCCCTCGACGGCTACCCACAGCGCGCCGAGTTGCTGGCGCGCTACGCCGAGGTCAGCGGGCGCGATGTGTCAGCCATCGACTTCTACATGGCGTTCGGGTACTGGAAGCTGGCGTGCATCCTCGAGGGCGTCTATGCCCGTTACGTTGGCGGAGCGATGGGCCAGACGGCCACCAGCTATGAGTTCTTCGCCGAGCAGGTCCGCACACTGGCCGAGGCCGCGCGCGCCGCAACCGACCGTATGGCCGAGAGCTAGCGATGGCGGCGCCCTATGAGCTGCACAACGAGCCGGATCTCCAGTCGCCCGTCCTCGTGCTCAGCCTGGAGGGCTGGATCGACGCGGGCTATGCCGCGTCGTCGGCCGGAGCGGTGCTCCTGTCCGACTTCGACATGACGCCTGTCGCGACCTTCGACGCCGACGAACTGCTCGACCATAGGGCTCGCCGCCCGATGATGCATCTGATCGACGGCGTCAACACGGGCCTCAGCTGGCCGGGCATCGAACTGCGTTCGGCCTCTGATTCCGCAGGCAACGACCTGCTGTTCCTGCTGGGCGCAGAACCAGATCACTCATGGCGGGCCTTCACCCATGCGGTCGTCGACCTGGCCCTCCAGTTCGGTACGCGCATGGTGGTCGGCCTCGGGGCCTATCCGGCGGCGGTACCTCACACCCGGCCGACCATGCTGTCGGTCACCGCGAGCACACCTGAGGTGGCCGACGCATGGCCATTCCTGCGTGGCACCCTCGACGTGCCCGCCGGTGTGCAGGCCGCCATCGAGCGCCGCTGCGCGGAGGTCGGCCTGCCGGCGATCGGCTTGTGGGCGCAGGTTCCCCACTACACGTCGGCGATGGCCTACCCCGCCGCCAGCCTGGCCCTGCTCGGGGCGTTGGCCGAGGTGGCCGGAGTGTCTGTTCCCACCGGTGATCTGGCCGACGACGCTATGACCGCCCGCAACCGCCTCGATGCGATCATCGCCGACAACCCAGAGCACCTCGAGATGGTCGAGCACCTGGAACGGGAGGCCGACCACCAGGTACAAGCTGGTCCGCTGCCCTCCGGAGACGATCTCGCCGCCGAGCTCGAGCAGTTCCTGCGAGAACAGGGAGACTGACGAGCCCGTCCGATCGGGACGGGCTCGCCTCCTGACTGGACATTCGGCGCCGAGTTAGGGTGCGGCCATGCGCGTCGACGGAGGCATCGGGTTCGATCTGAGCAAGGTCAGCGAGGCGACAACCGAAGCCGAGGCAGCCGGGTACGACGGTGTGTGGAGCGCCGAGACCAGCCATGATCCGTTCCTGCCACTGCTACTCGCCGCCCAGAGCACCGACCGCCTCCAGCTCGGGACGGGTATCGCAGTGGCTTTCGCCCGCAGTCCGATGACGCTCGCCCAGACCGCTTACGACCTGCAGGCGTTCTCGAAGGGCCGGTTCCTGCTCGGGCTCGGCTCGCAGATAAAGCCGCACATCGTGAAGCGGTTCAGCATGGAGTGGTCCCACCCTGCGGCCCGGATGCGCGAGTTCATCCTCGCTCTGCGCGCCATCTGGGACTGCTGGGACAACGGTACGAAGCTCGACTTTCGGGGCGAGTTCTACAGCCACACCCTCATGACGCCGTTCTTCAACCCCGGGCCGAGTCCCTATGGACCACCCAGGGTGTTCCTCGCCGGAGTCGGTGAGCGGATGACCGAGACCGCCGGCGAGGTCGCCGACGGGTTCCTGTGCCATGCGTTCACCACCGAGGCCTACCTGCGCGACGTGACCCTGCCCGCTCTCGAGCGTGGTCTCGCCAAAGCCGGCCGGACCATGGACGACTTCGAGATCTCGGGGCCTGCCTTCGTCGTCACCGGCGCCGACGAGGAAGGCATGGCCGCCTCAGCCAAGGGAACCCGGGAGCAGATCGCGTTCTACGGCTCGACGCCGGCGTATCGGGGAGTGCTCGAGCACCACGGCTGGGGTGGCATGCAGGACGAGCTGAACGCACTGTCCAAGCAGGGTCAATGGGCGCAGATGGGCGAGCTCATCACCGACGACATCCTGCACACGTTCGCGGTGGTCGGCGAACCGGAGGCGATCGCCGCCGGTCTGCATGATCGCTACGGCGACGTCGTCGATCGCGTCAGCTTCTATGCGCCGTACAGGTCTGACCCCGAGCGCTGGCGCCGGGTTATGGAGCAGCTGCACGCGGCGTGACCGTCGGCGGTCAGCTCGGCGCCGATCCGGCGGCGGGCCGTTCATCCGATCCGGCGACGAGCGCCAGGATCTCCTCGCCGTAGTTCTCGAGCTTCGTCGGGCCGATCCCTTCGCAAGCCAGGAGCTCGGTCAGCGTGGTCGGGCCTCTCATGGCGATCCCCTGCAGCGATCGGTCGGTCAGAACCACGTAGGCAGGTACGCCGTCGGTCCTGCATCGTGCGGTGCGCCAAACGCGCAAGTCCGCCTCAATGCGAGCCGCCGTGCCGCTCAGCACGGTCCCGACGATGGCCGAGCGTTCTCTGGGGACACGGATCGCGGCCGGCGCCGGGGCGGCGGTTTGGACCGGGATGCTCGGCGCCACACCGGTCAGCTCGTCGAGGAATGGTGAGCGGCGGGATCGGTCGCCCAGCACCGCTACCCGGTGGCGGCCCCTGGTGATCGCCACGTGCAGGACCCGGCGCTCCTCCTCAAGGTCCTCGGTCAAGCGATGCGGCAGGATGCCGCTGCTGACACCGAACACGGCCACCCGGTTCCACTCCCGACCCTTGACCCGGTGCACAGTCGAGAGCGTGACGCCGTGCTCGGAGACCTCTCGCTGGAACACCTCGCGGAGCCAGGTCTCGAACGTCGAGGCCTCGGGATGGAGGTCCGCCACCTGCAGGAGCGCCTCGAGGTCGTCGAGGTGGCTCGATCCCTGGCCGGAGCCGGCGCGGTCGAGCATGCCCATGGCCTGGCCGAGGCCTACGTCGTCTCGCACAGCGAGCAGGACCTCGCGGGTCGACCCACCGTCTGCCGCCTCCGCAACGAGCTCGACGTCATCGACCAGGCGGTGCACCTTTTCGGAGTCCTTGTCCGGCACGGTGGCCGCGATGCCTCGAAGCGCGGAGGGATTCCATGCCGAGCGGCGACCGAGGCGCTCGGAGAACCACGGCGGGAGCCCACGGGAGGGGCGACGCAGGATCTCGACGATGTCCGCAGTCGCGACCTGTCGTGGCGAACCGGCGATCCGAACGTACGCGAGAGCTGCTCGCAACCCTGTCCGGTCGAGCACAGTGGGGCGGAGCTCTGATCGGAGAGGTACCCCTGCCTCGTGAAGGGCGACGTGGGGAGCCAGCAGCAACGAGTTGACCCGGGCCAGCACCGCTATCGAGTCCGACTCGTCGTCTACCTCGGCGAGCCAACCGGTGACGACATCGACCAGTGTTCGCGCGCCCGCATCCGGTTCGTGCTCGACCAACCGAAACGCTCCCACCGTCTGATCCGCGGTCGGACCCGCTTCTATGCGCTTGGGCACGCGCCGGCGGTTGTAAGCGAGCAATGTCTCAGCTGCGGTGACCACCTCTGCCGGGCAGCGGTAGTTGACAGTCAACGGATGCGACGCCGCGCCGGGGAAGAGAGCAGCGAAGTCGATGAGAAAGGCAGGGTCGGCGCCGGCGTGTTGATAGATCACCTGGTCGTCGTCGCCGACCCCGAACACGTCAAGGGCTGGGAGCGACAACAACCGCAACAACAGCATGTGAGCGGGGGTCAGATCCTGAAACTCGTCGATCAAGAGGTGGCGGCACGTCGCTTGCATCCTTCGTCGGAACGGGCCGTCGGCCAGCAGTGCGGCGATCGCCGCGTAGATCTGTTCGTCGAAGTCGACTATGCCCTGCTCGGACAGGTGCCGCCGATACTGGACGAACACCTCAGCCAGGTTCGGGACATCGTCTCTCGAGGCCTCGACCACGGACGGGTCTCGCAACCCGAGCCGAACGAGTGAGATCGCCTCCACATAGGGCCCGACCGGATCAGTGTTGGCGCGGCGGCGACGCCCGAGCGGCGCCACCTTCTCGACCAGTCGGCGCACGTCACGCTCGTCGATGAGTTGCGGGCTCGTGCCCCGGTGCTCGGTGAGAACCGCCAGGCCGAGTGAGTTCAGTGTGCGGATCCGAGGGTTGACGTCACGCGTACGTTCCTGCAGCTCGAGTTGGGCCTGCTTGTTGTACGCGACAGCCATGACGTCATCTCTCGTGTACGCCCTGTGCTGCCGCAGGTGGCGCAGCCGTTCCGTGAGGACCCTCGTCTTGCCCGAGCCGGCGGGGGCTATCACCCTGGCAGGGCCGGAACCGTGCCCCACCGCCGCCCGCTGATCGGGCGCCAGGTCCGCAGAGGGATCGCGTGGAGACGGCACGATGGCCAGGGTGTTGTCCGCAACGGAATCGGCGTGGACGACAGCTGAGCCGTCCACCTCCACCGCAGCGAATGGACGGCGCGGCCCACCGTCGACCCATGCCGGGTTTCCGTCGGGGAGCAGGATGTCGGCCCGGCCGCCAGCAGCCTCCGAGGCTCCAAGGCGGATGGCCTTGCGGCCCCACCACCAGATCGGGGTACCGGCGCGAGCGTCGTAGGCGTTCGCCCAGACGAGATGGTGCAGGCGGTCGAACCACGGTTCGTACAGCGGCCCGATCGACCACGGCTCGACGAGGATCGAGGTGGGCTCCCGAAATGCAGCAGGGTCGACAGCGAGCTCGATCACCAACGGTTCGCGCTCGACCCAACAGTTGTGCAGGCGTTGCACGGTGGCACCGGGATCGTGCAGGGTGGCAGCGTCAACAGTGACAAGCGCGGCGCCCGCCCACGCAGCCGGGGTCGGGTCTCGCGGGAGGATCACGACGCTGCGCCCGAGGGCGGACGGTCCCGGAGTGGCCACGACGTCACGGTATGCCCGAGCAGTGACCCGACCGACAATGGCCATCGCGCACGAGGTGTGACCAGTGTCCCGGTACCCCTGCGACCAGTTGGGGTAGGACGACACGGATCCGACGCGAGACGACTGGAGACACGATGAGCAACGACAGTGGCCCCGAGGCTGGAGTGAAGGGCGTGGTCGAGGGCTTGAAGGGCAAGGCGAAAGAGGTCGCCGGAGCGGTCACCGGAAACGATGACCTGCAGTCAGAAGGCGAAGCTCAACAGGACAAGGCTGATGCGCAGCGCGATGTCGCTGCGAAAGAGGCCGAAGCGGACGCCGAGCGGGCCAAGGCGAAGGCGCTCGAGGCCGAACAGAAGGGTCACGCGCGCAACAAGTGACGGGCCCGGCTCGGGCGGTCTCGGACTGACCACTATCAACTTCGAGAGGGCCGCGACCCGGCCCTCTCGATCGCGTCAGAGGCTGCCTTCACCGGACGGCTCGTGAGGGTCAGACAGTTGCGAGCGCAGATCGAGCAGGATCCGGCGCAACATCCGGGAGAGGTAGGACTGGCTCACCCCGATTCGTTGGGCGATGTCCTCCTGACCCATTCGATCGAAGAACCTCATCTCGATGACCGCTCGGTCACGCTCAGGTAACCGATTGAGGAGCTCATCGACGAGGAGGCGTTCATCGATGCGACTGAACCCCTGCTCCTTGGTGGAGAGCATCTCCTCGGCCATGACTGTGGAGCCGTCATCACTGGTACGCGTGATCCCGCCGGCCGTTCGGGCACCCCCGGCCTCGATGGCTTCGAGAACGTTGTCAACCGTCTCGCCCATCGCCTCGGCCAACTCCGTGACAGTCGGTGAGCGACCGAGCCGGTGCGTCAGCTGTTCCTCGATCCGCCGCAAGGTCAGATGCCGCTCCTGTGCGCTGCGCGGTGGCCGCACCGCCCAGCTCTTGTCACGCAGCCAGCGCTTGAGCTCCCCGTCCACCGTCCGACTGGCGAACGTGGCGAACTCCACGCCCATCTCCGGATCGAAACGATCGGTGGCGCGAATGATCGCGAGCAGAGCCGTTTGACGCAGGTCTTCGACCGGAACGCCACGGGTGCCATAGCGGAGCGCGTACCGATCTGCGATGTAGCGGTAGTGCTCGACGATCTCGTTGCGGATCCTACGATCGCCCGTCCCGTGATACTCCCGGAACCGCTCCATCATCGAAAGCCCGCCATTGACGGGCCGACTCACGTTTCGGTGCTCCGATGCTTGACCAAGCGGAACACCCGTTTTCCGTCGCGACCTGCGAACTCGTAGCTGTCCGAAAGTATGCTGATGAGCTCCTGCGCGACCGGATGAAGCGCCGGCGCCGGACCGGCGCTCACCACCTCGCCATCGACCACCAGGTCGGCGCCCCGTATGGCGAAGCAGAGCTCGAGCGTCGCTGCCTCGTCGAGCCCTTCGATCGCCGCTGCGGCCAACTCGTCGACTGCGAGTCGCAGGTCCTCGATCTCATCGAGGGTGAATGACAGGTCAACGGCCAGCGTAGCGGCGGTGAGACGGGCAAATCGCAACATGCGTGGGTGCGCAGGAATCGCGAGCTGCACCGAGGGCCTGCCTTCGTGCTCCATCCGCTCTTCCTCGCCCGGTCCGGCAACTCAAGTGATCAGAGCTCCGGAGCCGACACGACGGGCGGGACGCAGCGGCTCCGGAGCGATCATGACACGACTGGGGTCGCGTGCGATTTGAGAGGAACACCTACCCCTGGCCGGCGAGTCGGAGAACCCGCGAACCGGCGCTGTCGCAAGGCGGCGACCACTACCGTTCGGGCCATGGCCGAACCGGTGCATTCGATCGCCGACCAATCGGAGGACGAGCCTGCGCAGCGTTACACAGCGGAGCTCGCTCATCGCTTCGAGGCCGCTTGGCAGGACCGCTGGCGGCGCGAGGGCACGTTCAACGCACCGAACCCTGTCGGCGATCTGAGCGACGGCTTCGGCGACGTGGCGGACCGCCCGAAGCTGTACGTACTCGACATGTTCCCTTATCCCTCGAGTGAAGGACTGCATGTCGGTCACCCGCTTGGCTACATCGCCACTGACGTCTATTCGCGATACCAGCGGATGAACGGTCGCAACGTGGTGCACACGATGGGCTTCGATGCATTCGGATTGCCGGCTGAGCAATACGCGGTACAGACAGGTACGCATCCTCGAGCTACAACCGAGCGCAACATCGCAACCTACGCTCGGCAGCTCCGTCGGCTCGGTCTGGGGTACGACGATCGGCGCAGCGTCGCAACGACTGATGAGTCGTTCTATCGCTGGACACAATGGATCTTCCTGCAGATCTTCAACGCCTGGTACGACGACGACGTCGATCGCGCCCGTCCCATCGCGGAGTTGGTGGATGAGCTCGACGCTGGAAGGCGCCAACCCTCACCCGGCACGAACCCTTCCGAGCGACCCTGGGCCGAGCTCGACGAGACCGCTCAACGGGCGGTGATCAACAACCACCGGCTGGTCTACCGGGCGGAGGCCTCGGTGAACTGGTGCCCCGGGCTCGGCACGGTCCTCGCCAATGAGGAGGTGACGCCCGATGGCCGGTCCGACCGGGGGAACTTCCCCGTCTACCGGCGACCGATGAAGCAGTGGATGATGCGCATCACCGCCTACGCCGACCGTCTTCTGGGCGATCTCGACCTTCTCGATTGGCCCGACTCGATCAAGTTGATGCAGCGGAACTGGATCGGTCGCAGCATCGGCGCCCGAATCACCTTCCAAGCCGCCGATGGCCCTGGCATCGATGTGTTCACGACCCGCCCTGACACGCTGTTCGGCGCCACCTATCTCGTGCTCGCACCCGAGCACGGCCTGGTCCCCGAGCTCACTGCCGAATCGTGGCCTACGCACACCCCTACCGAGTGGACCGGTGACCACGGGATACCGACCGAAGCGGTTCGGGCCTACCAGCGGACGGCGAGCCTCCGCACCGAGCTCGAACGTCAAGCTGACGGCAAGAGCAAGACTGGGGTGTTCCTCGGAACGTTCGCCACAAACCCGGCGACCGGCGGGCGCATCCCGATCTTCGTGGCCGACTACGTCCTGATGGGTTACGGCACTGGGGCGATCATGGCCGTGCCCGGCCAGGACCAGCGAGACTGGGATTTCGCCGGCCAGTTCGGGCTGCCGGTGATACGAACTGTCGAACCATCGGCCGACTTCGACGGTGAGGCGTACCTGGGCGACGGCCCGGCGATCAACAGCGGTTTCCTCGATGGGCTGGACGTCGCCGCGGCAAAGGACCGGATGATCGGATGGCTGTCGGCCGAGGGACATGGGGCGGGCACCGTGCAGTACAAGCTCCGGGACTGGTTGTTCAGCCGGCAGAGATACTGGGGCGAGCCGTTCCCGGTCGTGTACGGCGACGATGACCTACCTCGCGCGCTCCCCGAAGAGTTGCTTCCCGTCATTCTTCCCGAGCTGGCCGACTTCGCCCCGACCACGTCGGATCGAGAGGACTCCGAGCCCGAACCGCCCCTGGGTCGCGCACGTGGCTGGGCGGAGGTGACGCTCGACTTGGGCGATGGCCCGAAGCAATATCGGCGCGAGCTCAACACGATGCCGCAGTGGGCCGGATCGTGCTGGTACGAGCTGCGCTATCTGGACCCGAGCAACGACGAGGCCTTCGTCGATCCCGCCATCGAGCGGTACTGGATGGGCCCACAGGACCCCGGTGACATCGGCGGTGTCGACCTCTACGTCGGGGGTGCCGAGCATGCCGTCCTGCACCTGCTCTACGCGAGGTTCTGGCACAAGGTTCTGTTCGATCTCGGCCACCTCAGCTCCAGCGAACCGTTCCGAAGACTGTTCAACCAGGGCTACATCCAAGCCCACGCGTACCTGGACGAGCGTGGGATGTACGTCGAGGCTGCGAGGGTCGAGGAGGCGTCAGATGGCTGGACCTTCGAGGGTCGGCCGGTCACCCGCCTCTCAGGGAAGATGGGCAAGTCGCTGAAGAACTCGGTGACGCCCGATGAGATGTGCGAGCAGTACGGCGCTGACACCTTGCGCTTG
>JBBSGQ010000011.1:0-20855 GCA_038253965.1 Acidimicrobiales bacterium
CCGGCTCAGGTTACGGGCCGCCACATCGGGCACCGGGGTCGGAGGCTCAGCGGGATTCGGGTCCGAGCGCCGCGAGCGAGGGTCCCTCGGGGTAACGGACGAGGGCCCCACCGAGGTCCTCCTGGAGCCGCAGCAGCGAGTCGCTCACCGGGCGGCCGGTGGCTATGTAGCTGAACGTGAGCGTCGCCCCCGGCACGGTGTCGACGAAGCCGGCCAATGCGGTCACCTCGTTCAACGTGCCGGTCTTGGCTCGCAGGCGCCCCCTGGCCGGGCTCATGACGAAGCGATTGGCGAGCGTGCCCGTCTCGCCGGCGACGGGAAGGGCCTCGCCGAGCGCCGAGTGACGACCGGCTCTGACGAGCAGCGCCGCGAGGAGGGGACACGTGGCGCGGTCGCCGTCGTCGAGGCCGGAGCCGTCGGTCAGCGCCAGTCCCGTCGTGGGCAGACCCAGCCGCCCGAGCAGGCTCTTGGTGACCAGCACACCCGACGACGTTGTGCCACCTCCACCTTTGGACCGACCCAGCTCCTTGGTGAGCATCTCGGCGGTCTGGTTGTCGCTTTCGGTCAGGAGCTCCCGGATGATCGAGCGAAGGGGTGGTGATTCGATGACGCCGAGCCGTCTCGAGCCCTTGGGGGCAGAACCGGCGCCGTACCCGCCCTCCACCCGGACGCCTCGCGCCTGGAGTAGGTCGCCGAGGGTCTGGGCCGCGAACGAGGGCGGATCTGCGGCCGGTGTTCCGCCCACCGGTGTCCCTTTGACCTGGATCGCCGGAAACGTCGCGAAGTTGTCGTTCACCGTCAGTGCGCTGATCGGTCCGCTCTCGTTCTGGGTGGCGAAGCGCGCTGGCCACGTGGGCACGGCGCGCAACTGGTCGTAACGGGATTCGTCACCCAAGAGCCGGCCGGTGATCCGCTTCAGGCCCGACTTGACGAGCTTGTCGGCGAAGGCCTCGAGGGACGTCGCCACCTGCGGGTGGTCCTCGAAGTGGTCGGTGTAGTCCCCGGTGCTCAGGACCGGATCGCCGCCGCCCACGAGATAGGCGTCGCCCTGCACCTCGCCATCGATGACACCTGAGTGAGCCACCAGCTCGGTGCGGAACCGGTAGGACGGACCGAGCGCGTGTATCGCTGCGACCGCGGTGATGAGCTTGTCGGCTGACGCCGGGGGAAGGGCCTGATCCGGGTTGTGCGCATAGATGGTCCGGCCGCCGGCAGATACCGCCAGACAGGTGGCCTCGGGCGAGGCGGCGATGACCTGATCGAGCGGTCCACGCAACTCCGCATCGGACTCGGGAGCAGCGAGCCACTGGGGTATGCGTCGTACCGAGAGCAGCGGTGTGGGGCTGGCTGGTCGAGTGGTCCCTGTGGCCCCCGCCCGGCCGGCGCCTGCCTGCCAGGCCAACGCTCCGAGCACCGCTGCCGCGAAGAACAGCAGTACTGGGAGCGCGGCTCGTCGCATCGGCCGCGCAGCTTAGGAGAGCGCTCCGCGGTGCTCGGACAACGCGACAACGGCGTCGGGCTCACCCGCCAGGTTGGTGCGCTGGGACCGCTGTGAGCGGCTTGGGCGCGCCGGGCTCGGGTGGGGTGCGGAAGGCGACCGCACGATCAAGCGATGCGCCGCTGGAGGAACCGAGCGCGGCGCCAGAGGTGATCGAGCGCGGTCACCGCACGGTTGGCTGAGGCGTAGCACAGGCGGCCACTGGTTCGAACAGTCGCCGGACCGGCGTTGGTCGGGTCGGTCACCGCTAGCTCGGTCGCAGTGAGGATCGGTTTGCCGGTCGCGTCGGAGACCTCTGCCGCCGCCTCGGCGAAGCGAGTGTCCTGTCGCTCGTGGTAGGCGACTATCCGTTCCAGGCCGTGCTCCGGCCAGAACGGTCCGGCGCGCATCATGCGGGCCTGGTTCGACTGGATGCCGAGGCCGAGGTAGATCACCGCGTCGACGTCTGGATGCGACGCGATCAGCTCGAGGATGGCGGGAACCGTGTCGCGGGTCTCACCACCCGCCATGTCGACCGGGTTGTTCCGGCTCCAACGGGGAGGCAGGAGCTCATCGACCGCCGCCAGGAGATCTTCCGGGAGGACCATGAGCTCGAGAGCAGTTGCCGCGATCGCGTCGGCGGTCACGACACCCCAGCCCCCGGCGGTGCTCACCACGACGGTCCTCGGGCCTGCCGGGAGCGGCTGGGTGGCAAACGTCGCCGCCGCCTCGAACGCTTCCTCAACTGTCGCGGCGCGGGTGATGCCGGCCTGGCGACAGGCACCGTCGAAGACCCGGTCATCGGTGGCCAGCGAACCGGTGTGGCTCGCTGCCGCTCGTTGGCCGCCCGCCGTCGCACCACCCTTGATCAGGACGAGCGGCTGGCGGGCGGCAACGGCGCGAACCCGGTCGAAGAAGGCACGACCGTCAGCCACGCCCTCGAGGTAGGCCAGACCGACGTCAGTCGCCGGATCGCCGGCGTAGAAATCGAGGAAGTCGGCGACCGTGACCGCTGCGGCATTGCCGGCGCTCACCGCGCGGCTGATGCCGACACCGGTCTGTGCCGCGTAGTTCAAGAAGGACGAGACGAAGTTCCCCGATTGGCTGGCGACACCGATGCGCCCGGCCGGCGGGTACGGAGCGACGATCTGGGCGCACAGCTTGGCCGGAGTCGACACGACGCCCTGCCCGTTCGGCCCGACCACCATGACCCCGAGCTGCTCGGCGAGCGCGACCAGCTCGGCCTGGGCCCGGACGCCCTCTGTGCCTGCTTCCCCGTATCCGGCCGACGTGATGAACGCGGCCCGGATCCCCTTGGCTGCGCAGGCACGGAGCAGGTCGAGGTTGGCTGCGGCCGGCGTACAGACGAAAGCCAGGTCGGCCCGGCCGTTCGGCAACTCGGCGATGTCGGTGACCGTTCGCACGCCGAGGACCTCGGCACCTTCGCGATTGGTGGCGAACACCGCGCCCTCGTATCCAGAGGTCAGGATGTTGTGCAGGCTGACGAACCCGAACTTTCCGGGGTGCGTGGACGCCCCGGCCACCACGATGCCCTGCGGATCGAACAGGGCGTGGAACTGTTCGGGCGTCGGCCGTGCGCTCACCTCTCGACCTCGACCAGCGCGTCAACGGCCACCGGACGCCCGTCGACCACGATCAGCGGATTGAGATCAGCCGACACGATCGTGGGATCCGAGGCCGCGGCGCTCGACAACCCGAGCAGGACATCTGCCAACGCACGGCGATCAACTGCCGGTTCGCCCCGAAATGGACCGAGCAGTCGTTGGCTCGACAGGTCTTCGATCATCTCCGCCGCATCCACGACGGTGATGGGCACGAGCCGGACGGCGACGTCGGCCACCGCTTCGGCGAGGATCCCGCCGACGCCCACCAGCACCGTCATGCCGAACTGCGGATCGCGAGCGATGCCGGCGATGAGCTCCCGGTGTCCGATGAGCATCGGAGCGACCAGCAACGCCACATCTCCGTCGTCCGGTTCGGCCGCGTCCAGCAGCTCGTCGCCCGCCGCGCGCACTGCTGTCGCATCACCGAGCGCCAGGCGGACGAGGCCCCGCTCGGTCTTGTGTGCGATGCCATCACCCGACAGCTTCACGACGACGGGGTAGCCGATGGCCGAAGCGGCCACCACTGCAGCGTCGGGGTCGGCCACCACCCGTTCCTCGGCGATCGGTACGCCATGAGACGCGAGGAGCGACTTCGACTCCGGCTCGGACAGCGTTCGGGTCGCGGGGGCGGGCACGGTCGGCGAGCCTATCCAGGGGCGTCCGAGGCGCCCGGCCGACTCTTCGTAGGGTGGTGCCCGGTGACGTGGGGGATTCGAGGACTCATCGAGGGGTTCTACGGTCGGCCGTGGACCTGGGAAGAGCGGCTCGACGTCCTTGTGTCGTGTGCGGCCAACGGGATGACCCATTACGTGTACGCCCCGAAAGACGATCCGAAGCATCGGGCGGCCTGGCGTGACCCCTACACGTCTCGCGAGCTCGACGGCTTCCGGCTGCTGGTCGACCGCAGCGACATGACCATCGGGTTCGGCATCTCCCCCGGTCTCGACATCGATCCCGCCCGAGACGCCGACCGTTCAGCTCTTGCGGACAAGGTCGACCAGGCCGTGTCGTGCGGCATCGGCCTCGTCGTCCTCGCCCTCGACGACCTACCGCCGGCTGGTGTCGACCTTGCTGGGCGTGGTCGCGACCACGCAGTCCTCACGGCGTGGCTGCGCAACCATCTCGGTGCTCGATCCGACCTCGCTCTGGTCCCCACCGACTACGTGGGGACCGGCTCGTCCCGCTACCTGGACGAGTTGGCCGCCGTCGTGCCAGCCGACGTGCCCATCGGCTGGACCGGAGTGTCAGTCGTCAACGACGAGATCACCGTCAGCGAGGCCCGGGCCCGAGGTCGCTCGCTCGGGGGACGGCCGCCGCTGCTGTGGGACAACTTCCCGGTGAACGACGAATTGATGGCCGACCGTTTGTTCCTCGGGCCGCTCCGAGGCCGCGATCCGGTGCTGGCCGAGGTGTGCAGCGGTTATCTGGCCAACGCGATGGTCCAGCCACGGTGCTCGAAGATCCCGCTCGCGTCGGTCGCCGGCTACCTCCGGGGCGATGACCCGGCCGCGGCCTGGAGGCAGGCCGCCGGTGACCTCCGAACCTTTGCCGAGGCTTGCGACGGGACGGTCCCGCTCGCGCTGGCCGAACGGCTGGTCGCGGAGGCGGACGGCCCGGCATGGTTGCAAGCGGCTCGACCGCTCGCTGACTGGTTGACCCTCGCTGCGACATGCACCGCGTCAGGGCTGGAAGGCGAGGCCGACGAGTGGCTCTCCCAGGTCCACCGGGAGGCGCGCATCAGCCTCTCCGCCCTGCGGCTCCTTCAGGCTGTGCGTTGCGGAGCTTCGGTGGACGAGGACGGCTTCGGTCGGGTGATCCGCCCGGATGCCGATGTCGTTGCCGAGGAGGCGTTCGGCCTGTTGATCCGGT
Organism: Acidimicrobiales bacterium; assembly: GCA_038253965.1. Taxonomy (GTDB): domain Bacteria; phylum Actinomycetota; class Acidimicrobiia; order Acidimicrobiales; family Iamiaceae; genus JBBSGQ01. The sequence goes on from JBBSGQ010000011.1 coordinate 4,972, forward strand.
GGCCGCGGGTTCGGCGCTCGCCTCACACCGTGCTCGGCTCGCGCTGCGGGTTCCGGCCTGTCGTCGGACAGTGGTCAGACGGGTCATGGCGCTTCCGGCCCGAAGCGCTGGACATCGACCGCAACGCCACCGATCTCATCATGCGAGCCGTGTTCGCGGCGTTGGCTGACGCACCCTCCCCGGAACAAGCCGCCGGCCCGATCGAGGTGCTGGCCGGTTCCACCCTGGTGCCGGTCGCTGCAGACGACGCCTTCCAGGCCCCACCCGGAGTGATGCTCACCGTGCGCCTCGGTCACCAGCGCACGACCGTGCACCCGCCGACTGCGCCCCAAGTCTGACATCCCCGACACCACGGCCGACTAGCTGGCTGCGTCGAGTGGGGCCGACGGGTCGGGATCGAGCAGTCCTCGGAACAACAGCCGGACGTGGTCGAGACGGGCCTCGAGGGCCGGTGCCGACAACGGGTCGCGGTCGAGCAGGCTCTCGAGGAACGGAACATCGCTGAAGTAGCTGAGCATCGCGCCGTAGCCCGTGAGGACGAGCTGCTCGGGGTCGACGAAGCGAAACCTTCCGGCGTCCATCTCGGTCTCGAGGTAGCGAACAGCGTGCAGGAACAGGGGACGGAGCGCAGCGCCGAGGTCGATCCCGAGGTGCATGCCGCCCTCGAGGGCCTCGCGGCGCACGATGCGCACGAACTCGGGGTTCTCCATGAAGAACCGGAACCCAGCGGTGATGACGAAGTCGACCTTGCGCCAACCCTCGTGGCCGGCGTCGCTCCGCGCGGCCTCGACCCGCTCGGACCACTCCCCCAGGCTGCGCCGGAAGACTTCGGCGTACACAGCTTCCTTCGATGGGAAGTGGTGCAGCAGGCTCGGTCGGCGGATGCCCACCGCTCCGGCGATCTCGTTCAGTGACGTACCGTCGTACCCGTGCTCGGCGAAGCACCGCCGGGCCTCGACGAGGATCGCCTCACGCGTCGAGAGCACCGGTTCAGCTGTCGCCATCGAGGTCAGGGTACCTGTGGACCCTCTCGGCTCCCCTGATGCCCGAGGTACGGTCGCCGTGTGGTGTCACTGACCGCACGCTGCGTCGTGCTGCCCGATCGGCTGTTGTCACCCGGCATCATTGACATCGACGACGAGGGTCGGATCGCCGCGATCGGGCCCGCGAAGAACCAGGTCGTCGACCGCACGCTCGTGCCGGGGTTGATCGACATCCAGGTCAACGGGCACGAGGATGTGGATGTCGGACATGCACAGGGCGCTGACTGGGAACGGCTCGATCGCCTGCTCGTCGCCCAAGGCGTCACCGCATGGTGTCCCACACTCGTGACCGCGCCGCTCGACAACTATGCCGGCGCGTTGAGCCGGCTCGCTGGGGCGGCGGCAAGGGCGGGTGCGCGACCCGAGAGCCTCGGGGCGCACCTCGAAGGGCCGTTCCTCGGAGCGAAGCCGGGTGCCCATCCGACGGGTTGTATCGTGCCGGTCGACCGCGCGTGGCTCGACCGGTTGCCGGCCGGGATCGCTGTGCTCACGCTCGCTCCCGAGTGCCCGGGAGCTCTGGACGCCATCGCATGGGGTGTCGAGCGCGGGGTCGTCGTCGCAGTGGGCCACAGCGCCGCGAGCTCGGCAGAGACACATGCCGCCATCGACGCCGGCGCCACGTTGGTCACCCACCTGTTCAACGGCATGTCGGGAGTCGATCACCGTGCGCCCGGCGTGGCCGCCGCAGCGCTCGTGGACGACCGGGTGACCGCGTCGGTGATCGCCGACCTCGTGCACGTCCATCCCGAGGTCGTGCAGCTCGCGTTCCGTTGCAAGCCGCGCGGCAAGATCGTGCTCGTGACCGACGCGGTTGCCTGGCGTGGCGACCATGTGAGCAACATGGGCATCCACCACGACGGCACTGCGCCTTGCCTGGCCGACGGCACGCTGGCAGGCAGCGCGCTCACCCTCGACCGGGCGGTGGCCAACGTCGTACGCAGCGGCGGGGTCGACCTGGTCGACGCAGTGTTCGCCGCGTCGACCGCACCGGCCGACCTCCTCGGCCGATCCGACATCGGGCGGATCGCAGTAGCTGCCCGGGCGGACCTCGTCGCCCTCGACGACGATCTCGCCTGCACCGCCACCTGGATCGGCGGCGAACAGGTCTTCGGCTGAGCGGCTCCCCCAGTGGGGCTGTCGCGGGCCACCCGCACCCGAAGGTCGAGGCCGGAGCCCGCTACGGTCGGGCACATGGACATCGTGGCCGCTGTGTTCATCGAGAACATCGAGCTCCGCCCGTCGCCCGGTCCTTCGACCCGCATCGATCTGACCGGCATCCACTTCTCGATGGCCGCGCCGAGCCCGGTGCCCGTCTCCCTCGAGCCGCACCTCGTCGTCCTCGTACGGTGCCGGCCCGACGAGCCCGGCACGGGAGCTCTCGAGACCATCTACACCCGCGACGGCGAGCAGGTGGCCCGCAACGTCCAGCCGCTGCAGGTCGAGGCGGGCAAGTTCGCCTATCGACTGGTACGGGCCGAGCTCGAGTTCACCGCCTACGACACTGTCGAAGCAAACGTCCGCATCGCCGACGGACCGGTCACCACAGTGCCGTTCACCCTGCTGCCGCCTGCGTCCTGAGCAGTCGCCATCGTGCCCTTCGCCGCTGCCCTGTCCGAGCACCCGCTTCCCACCCACGCCACGGGCGAGGTCGTCGGCCAGGTCCTCGAACAGATAGGGCCCGCGCCCGACCTAGCTGTCGTCTTCGTCACCGCACCGCTGGCCGGTGCAGTTGACGACATCGCGGCGACCATAAACGCAACCCTGCGGCCCTCGACCTTGATCGGGACCACTGCGGTGTCAGTGCTCGGCGGGGACCGCGAAGTCGAAGAGCAGAGCGCCATCAGCCTGTTCGCGGCCCGCATCGGCGCGGTGACACCGGTGCGCGTCGAGGCCGAGCGGCTCGAAGACGGGTGGCGGCTGCAGAGCTCGCTGGTCGGACCGCTCGGAGCTCGCACCCTGGTTCTGCTCGCCGATCCGTTCACGTTCCCGGTGGAGGACTTCCTGGGTCGACTGGCCGTCGAGGAGCCTGAGCTGGCCGTCATCGGCGGCATGGCTTCAGCCGCACGCGGACCGGGTGGAAACCGGCTGGTGCTCGATCAGACAGTGGTCACCGACGGCGCAGTCGGTGTGCTGCTCGACGCCGACACGCCAGCGACCGCCCTCGTGTCACAGGGGTGCCGGCCGGTCGGTCGGCCGCTCGTGGTCACCCGGTCGGAACGCAACGTGATCTATGAGATCGCCGGTCGTCCAGCGCTCGAGCGTCTGAACGAACTGGCCGCCGGTATGTCCGCCGAAGACCGGAGCCTCCTCGCCCGCGGTGTGCACCTCGGTCGGGTCATGGACGAGAGCCGGTTCGAGTTCGGGCGCGGCGACTTCCTGGTCCGCCAGGTGGTCGGCGCCGACCGGGAAGCGAAGGCGCTGGCCGTCGGCGACGAGATAGAGGTCGGCACGACCATCCAGTTCCATGTTCGCGATGCTGACAGCGCCGACGAGGACCTCCGGGCCCTGCTGGCCGGCACGTCAGGTCAGGCTGCGCTCGTCTTCACCTGCAACGGTCGCGGCACCCACCTGTTCGGCAAGCCCCACCACGACGCATCGGTGATCAACCTCCAGCTGGATGGCGGCGCGACCTCCGGCATGTTCTGCGCCGGCGAGCTCGGTCCCATCGGTGGTCGTAACTTCGTCCACGGCTTCACCGCTTCGGTCCTGCTGTTCGACGCCGACTGAGGCGAACTCGGCGCGGTAGCCCCTCCATGCCCCTGGTATTGCGTCGAGAACGGGGGGGTGCTCTACGGCGCGACGTCCTCCCACCCCGCGAACCCGCTCGGGTCGTGGCGCCCGAGCAGCAGGTACTCGAACAGGCCGTAGCCGACCTCGCCCTCACACGTGAACCTGGCCACCGAGTCGACGATGCCGAACATCTGGGCCGCCGTGTCGGCGTCGCGCAGGTCCCACGACACACCTTGCACGACCAGCGGGCCCTGCCACATGCCGTGACGCCAGTCGGCATCGAAGCCGTAGCCGGTCCCTTTGCCGACGTGCATCGGCAACAGCACCTCGACCTCCACGTCGAGCGGGCGTCGATCGGGCGTCTCCAGGTGCCACGTCGCACCGACCACGTCTCTCGTGCCGGGCCGGAACCGGAGCTCGATCTCCGGCCGGCCGAGCGACTCGGGCAGACGGTCGGCGTCGGCCCAGACCCGCGTCGCATGCTCCAGCACCCGGCGGCCGTCAGGCTCCTCCTGGCAGATGCACAGGATCGAGTGGTCCTCGAACTGCATCGGCGAGTACAGCCACCAGAACCCGTCAATCGCGCCGTTGGCGCTGATCCCGGGGGGTTCGGGCTCGCCGACCGGCCGCACCCCCCACGATCGGTCCCGGGAGCCCCACCACCGGTCCGGCGCGACCACTATCTCGGTGCCGTCGATGCCGATGCGCCCGGTCCACCGGCCGGTCTGAGCGAGGCGCATCGTGTCGAACAGGGCACGACCGTGCGGGGCGCGCTGGAAGTGCCGCGGCTCTTCATGCGCCGGGATGGCGCCCTCCCAGGTGAGGTCGGCCTCGAGCCCCCATTCGTTCGATCCGAGGATCACACGGTGGCGGCGCAATGGTTCGAGCACCTCGATGCGGATCGGACCGACAGTCGTGTCCATGCGGTCCGCGCCGAGCTCCCGTGAAGCCCGGATCACCCGGTGTCGGTGATCGTGCTGGACGACGACAAAGGCATCTTGCACACCCAGGTTCGGGTACTGACCCATCCCGGCCACGAGGAACAGCTCATCGGTGGAGCCATGGCAGTTGAAGTAGTAACGGTCGTAGAAGTTCCGGTCGCTCGTGACCACGTGGCGCATCGACAGCGCGGCCTGGTGGATGGGGTAGTCGTCGAGCGGCGACAGCACGGCCGCCGAGCGTAGGTGACCAGGCGATAGAGTCGCGGGCGCCGCGCAGCCACCGACATCGACGGAGTTTCATGACCGATCCGAGCATGATCGAGACGGATACGGCCACAAAGGCCGGTAAGGACGACATCGAGCAGCTGGCCATCAACGTCATCCGCGGGCTGGGCATGGACATGCCCCAGGCCGCGAGCTCCGGCCATCCAGGCACGGCGATGGCACTGGCTCCGCTGGCCCATGTGCTGTGGTCACGGATCATGCGGTTCGATCCGAAGGATCCGCACTGGCCCGATCGTGATCGGTTCATCCTGTCGTGTGGGCATGCGTCGGTGCTGCTGTATTCCATGCTCCACCTCACCGGCTACGACCTCTCACTCGATGATCTGAAGGGGTTCCGGCAGTGGGGCTCGCGCACACCTGGCCATCCCGAGGTCCATCACACACCCGGGGTCGAGGTCACGACCGGTCCCCTGGGCCAGGGTTTCGCCAACGGCGTCGGGTTCGGGATCGCTGAGCGCTTCCTCCGTTCGCGTTTCGGAGCCGACGTGTGCGATCACCACACGTTCGTGTTCTGCTCCGACGGTGACCTCGAGGAAGGCATCAGTCACGAGGCAGCGTCGCTGGCCGGTCATCTCGGCCTCGGTCGCCTGGTCTATGTCTATGACGACAACCACATCTCGATCGACGGCCCTACCGAGTTGGCGCTGTCCGACGACGCTCCCAAACGGTTCGAAGCCTACGGGTGGGACGTGGATGACATCGGCGAGGCGGCCAACGACTGCGACGCGCTCGAGGCGGCGATCCGCAGGGCGATGACCGTCGAGGACGCTCCGTCGATGATCGTCCTGCGCAGCCACATCGGCTTCCCGTCGCCCAAGTTCACCGACAACCCCAAGGCGCACGGCAACCCGCTCGGTGAGGACGAGATCAAGATCACCAAGGAGATCCTCGGCCTGCCGCCCGAGGAGACGTTCTGGGTGCCCACAGAGGTGACTGAGTTCTACGAGGCTGCCGCCCGCCGCGGTGCCGGGGCGCGCCGCGAGTGGCAGGAGCGCGAGAAGGCATGGACCGGTGATCGCGACGAGTTCGAGGCCTGTCTCGCCGGCCGAGGGCTCGTCGGGTGGGAGCAGAAGCTTCCCCGGTGGGACGTCGGCGACAAGGTAGCCACCCGCAACGCGAGCGGCGCGTGTGTCAATGCGCTGCTCGACGTCGTGCCCGGGCTCATGGCCGGCGGAGCCGATCTCACCGGCAACACGGGCACGGAGTTGAAGGAGGCGGAGACCCAGTCGGCCGAGCATCCGGACGGACGTCAGCTCCACTTCGGGATCCGCGAGCACGGCATGGGCGGGGTCATGAACGGGATCGCCATGCACGGTGGTGGGCTGCCGGTCGGCGGCACCTTCCTCAACTTCAGCGACTACATGCGTGGCTCGGTCCGTCTGGCGGCGTTGAGTGAGTCCCACGTCGTCTATTCGTGGACCCACGACTCGGTGGGACTCGGCGAAGACGGTCCGACGCATCAACCGATCGAGCAACTCGCTGCGCTCCGGGCCATCCCCGGGCTGCGCGTGGTGCGACCGGCGGATGCGAACGAGACAGCCATTGCCTGGCGTACAGCTGTCGACCATGTCGGCCCGACCGCCCTGTGTCTCAGTCGCCAGGATCTCCCTGTCCTGGAAGGCACTGCCGGAAACGATGCGGTCCTGCGGGGCGCCTACGTGCTCAGCGAGGGCGGCGGTGCGGCAGGTGCTCAGCCCGACGTGGTCCTCATCGGGACCGGCGGTGAGGTGTGGGTCTGCGCGCACGCCGCGGAGACGCTCAGGGCCGAAGGTCATCGGGTCCGCGTCGTCTCCATGCCCTGCTGGGAGGACTTCTCCATCCAGGACGCGAGTTACATCGCCGAAGTTCTGCCGGCCACCGTTCCGCGCCTGGCCGTCGAGGCGGCGAGCTCGTTCGGCTGGGAGCGGTGGGCGGATGCCTATGTGAGCATCGACCACTTCGGTGCCTCAGCACCGGGTGCGAAGGCCCTGGAGGAGTTCGGCTACACCCCTGAGCACGTGGCGGACGCTGCGCGAGCCGTGATGGCTCCCAAGACGAGCGCCTGACCGCACTCTCTCTCTCTCTCTCTCTCTCTCTCTCTCTTTGGAAGGATCGCCATGACCCGGCTCCAACAACTGCATTCCGAGCTCGACCAGAGCCCATGGCTCGACAACCTCAAGCGCGGTTACATCACGAGCGGTAAGTTGCAACGCTGGGTCGACCGTGGCGTGCGCGGTCTCACGTCGAACCCGACGATCTTCCAGAAGGCCATCGCCGACGAGCCAGCCTACGACGCACAGTTCAAAGAACTGATCGACGGCGGCGCGTCGGTTGAAGACAGCTACTGGGATCTGGTCACCACCGACATCGAGGATGCGCTCGCCATACTGCGACCGGTCTTCGACGACAGCGGCGGCAAGGACGGGTTCGTCTCGATCGAGGTTGCGCCGAGCCTGGCTCGCGACACCGAGGGCACCACGGCGGCGGCCCGCAAGCTTCACCAGATCATCGACGAGCCGAACGTCTACGTGAAGATCCCGGCCACCGCAGAAGGCCTGCCGTCGATCCAGCAGATCATCACCGATGGCAAGAGCGTCAACATCACCCTTCTGTTCAGCTTGGAGCGCTACGACGAGGTGATCGAGGCCTACCTCGCCGGACTCGAAGCGTGCGACGGCGACCTGTCGAGCATCTCGAGCGTTGCGTCGTTCTTCGTGAGTAGGGTCGACACCGAGATCGACAAGCGGCTGGAGCAGGACGGGTCGGACCGCGCCCTAGCCCTCCGAGGCAAGGCCGCTGTGGCGAACGCACAACTCGCCTACAAGCTCTTCCTCGAGCGGTTCTCAGGGTCGCGGTGGGCGGCGCTCGAAGCACGCGGTGCCCAGCTGCAGCGTCCCCTGTGGGCTTCGACGTCGGTGAAGAACGACGCGTACCCCGACACGATGTACGTCGACGGCCTCATCGGGCCGCACACGGTCAACACGATGCCGGAGGCGACGCTCGAGGCGTTCGAGGATCACGGTGCTATGGCCCGAGCTGTCGACGTCGACTTCGACAGCGCCCAGAAGCATCTCGACGACCTGGCTGAGGTCGGCATCGATCTCATCGCAGTGACGCGGCAGCTCGAGGAAGAGGGCGTGTCGTCGTTCTCCAAGTCGTTCGACGAGCTCATGACCACGCTCGGCTCGAAGGCCGACGATCTCGGGGACGGCTGAGCCACCCGTGGCGCTCCACGGCGAGCTGGTCGTCACCGAGGATGTGCCCGAGGAGTTCGCGGAAATGTTCGTCACCTGTTTCTCGTCCCGGCCCGGCGACTCGTTCTCCGTAGCCCTTTCGGGAGGCAACACCGCTCGCACCTGTTATGAGCAGTTGGCTTCCGGTGCGGGCAGCCGGGTGGACTGGTGGAAGGTCGACTTCTACTGGGGGGACGAACGCTGCGTGCCCCACGACCACCCTGACTCGAACTATCGCCTGGCCCGGGAGGCGTTGCTCGATCGCGTCGGCGCCGCGAACGCCACGCACCTGATGCGCTGCGCCGAAGTGGACGCGTACCAACTCCGCCTCGGCGACCTCGGCCATCTCGATTTCGTACACCTCGGGCTCGGCCCTGACGGCCACACCGCCTCTCTGTTCCCGGGCTCCCCGGCGCTCGACGCCGATCCCGGCCGTTTGGTCACGCTGAACGAGGACCCCGCCGGGCACAACCCGCATCAGCGCATGACGCTGACGTTCGCGGGGATCGGTCGCGGCCGCCTGGCGGTGATCACCGTGGAGGGCGAGGCGAAGGCGGCGGCGCTCGCCGCGGTCGCCAGAGGAGATGACCTGCCCGGTGCCCATGTGCGAGCCGAACGGGTTGTGTGGCTGGTCGATCCGCCGGCCGCTTCACTGCTGGAGTGAGGTGACGGGCTCGCCGGTAAGGTGCCGGCCATGACCGCCGATCAGCTGCTGTCGTACCCACTCGACGCGCTGCTGGCCGAGGCTCGATCGGTCCGAGACGCACGCTTTGGCACGCGGATCACCTACTCGCCGAAGGTGTTCATCCCGCTCACGATGTTGTGCCGCGACAAGTGCGGGTACTGCACGTTCGCCCAGCCGCCGGCCCGGGTGGAAGCGCCCTATCTCAGCCCGGAGCAGGTCCTGCGGATCGCTCGAAAGGGCGCAGCAGCGGGCTGTTCAGAGGCGTTGTTCACCCTCGGTGAACGGCCCGAGGGACGCTACCCGGCAGCTCTTCGGTGGCTCGACGAGCACGGGTACGCCTCGACCGTCGACTACCTGGTCGCCATGTGTCGCCTCGTGTCAGAGGAGACGGGGCTGCTGCCACATGCCAACGCCGGGGCGATGTTTCCTGGCGAGCTGGCTGCGCTTCGAGCGGTCGCCCCGTCGCAGGGGATGATGCTCGAGTCGCTGAACCCTGATCTCGACTGCCATCGCGGCTCACCTGACAAGGTGCCCGAGCGGCGCCTGGCCACCCTCGAGGCAGCCGGGGAGCTGGCCATCCCGTTCACGACAGGGATCCTGGTCGGCATCGGCGAGTCCCGGCGCGATCGTGTGGTCGCCCTGGAAGCGATCGCCGCAGCGCACCGACGCCACGGCCACGTGCAGGAGGTGATCGTCCAGAACTTCCTGCCGAAGTCCGGCACGGCCATGCACTCGGCACCACCCTGCCCGCCAGACGCATATGTCGAAGCCATCGGCCTGGCACGGCTGATCTTGCCGACCGATGTCCACCTCCAGGCTCCGCCGAACCTGTCCGATGACTTCGGCGCGCTGCTCGACGCCGGCATCGATGACTGGGGCGGTGTCTCCCCCGTCACTGCGGACCACGTCAATCCCGAGCGGCCGTGGCCGGCTCGCGATCGATTGCGCGAGGTGACGCAAGCACGGGGGTTCGAGCTCTCGCCGCGGCTCACGATTTAACCGGAGCACGCGCAGGCGCCCGAGCGGTGGCTCGACGACGGGCTTCGCTTCGCGGTCCTGGACCGCAGTGACGCTGAGGGTTTGGCCCGCGACGACCCCGGCGCGACGTTCCCTCAGAGCGTAGGTGAGATCCGCAACGTCGGCGACGGTGCCGAGGTGGTCCTGATCGGCCGGCGGTCCACGGCCTGGTACAGCGGTGCCGACACCGAACCGACGACGTTGCTGCCCGGTGATCGGCGCCTCGCGCCGGGCGGTGCCGTGGCCGAGGTGCTCGATGGTGTCCGCCTCGGCCAGGAGCCGGGTGAGGACGAGTTGGTCACGTTGTTCGCGGCCCGAGGTCGCGAGGTCGCTGCGGTTGCCGGGCTGGCCGATGAGTTGCGCATGGCGGTGGTGGGAGACGTCGTGACCTACGTCCGCAACCGCAACATCAACTACACCAACGTCTGCACGTTCAAGTGCCGGTTCTGTGGGTTCTCGAAGGGGCCCCTCTCGCTGAACCTACGGGGCACGCCGTACCTCCTGACGTTGGACGACATCGCCGACCGCACCCGCCAGGCATGGGAGGAAGGGGCGACGGAGGTCTGCCTGCAGGGTGGGATCCACCCCGACTTCGACGGGGATTACTACCTGGACGTCACCCGGGCCGTGAAGGACGCGGCCCCCGATATCCATGTCCATGGGTTCACGGCACTCGAGGTCACCGAAGGAGCCCGGCGACTCGCTGAACCACTGGATGAGTACCTGCGTCGGCTGGTCGGCGCCGGACTGCGGAGCCTGCCGGGAACAGCGGCGGAGATCCTCGACGATCCGGTCCGAGCGATCCTCTGTCCGGACAAGATCGACACTCAACAGTGGCTCGACGCTCACGAGACAGCGCACTCGGTAGGTCTGCGATCGAACGTCACGATCATGTTCGGCGCGGTCGAGCAGCCCCGCAGCTGGGCCCGCCACCTGGTGCGGACCAGGGCGCTGCAGCAGCGCACCGGCGGCTTCACTGAGTTCGTGCCGCTTCCGTTTGTGCACATGGCGTCGCCGATCTACCTCCAGCACAAGGCCCGACGCGGCCCGACGTTCCGCGAGGTGGTCCTCATGCACGCCGTCGGCCGGATCGCCTATCACGGCTCGATCTCCAACATCCAGGCCTCGTGGGTCAAGCTCGGCGCAGCAGGCGCCCGCCAGCTGCTCCGAGCCGGTGTCAACGACCTCGGCGGCACGCTGATGGCCGAGAACATCTCCCGAGCCGCAGGCGCCAGCCACGGTCAGGGCTGGGACACGACCGACTTCCAGGCGCTGGTGGAGCCACTCGGCCGCCGCCTCGAGCAGCGCACCACGCTCTACGGACGCGTGACGCAACCAGCTTGAGCCGCACCACCAAGATCGGTGCGAACCGCAGTGCCGGGGACGGCTCGGCCTCTTGACCCGTGCAAGGCTGCCGGAATCATGGCCTTCCCACTACCGCGCTATCGCACAGGCGACGTTGAGCTCGACCGTCAGGTGGCTGAACTGGTCGACGCCTCGGGCGCGACGAGACATCAGGATCTCCTCTTCGAGATCCTGGCGTCCGGAGTGCGGCTGGCCAGGGACGAGACCGACCGGCTCGATCTGAAGATCACCAGCGCTGCGCTGCGGGAGATGCGGGCGGCGTTTCGCATCTTCGCCCCGTACCACGACGTGCCCAAGGTGACGATCTTCGGATCGGCCCGCACGCTGCCGAAGGACCCGTTGTACCAACAGACCCGTGAGATCGCCTCGGCCATGGCGGACGAGGGCTGGATGGTCATCACGGGCGCCGGGCCCGGGATCATGCAGGCGGGGATGGAGGGGGCCGGTCGCGAGAAGTCGATAGGGGTGAGCATCCGGCTTCCGTTCGAGACCGGTGCCAACGAGATCATCGCCGGCGACCAGAAGCTCGTGTCGATGAAGTACTTCTTCACCCGCAAGCTGATGTTGATGAAGGAGTCCAAAGGTTTCGTCTCACTGCCCGGCGGGTTCGGGACGTTGGACGAGGTGTTCGAGCTGTTGACCCTGCAGCAGACCGGCAAAGCCGATCCCGCACCGATCGTACTCATCGACTTCCCCGGCGATCACTACTGGGAGGCGTGGGAGCGCTGGGTTCGGGACCACGTCGCTTCCAAGGGCCTCATCTCCCCGGAGGATCTCGACCTCGTGTTCGTGACCGACGACGTGACAGCAGCCCGCGACGAGATAGTCAACTTCTGGCGCAACTACCACTCGATCCGATGGTCGGCCGGGCGTCTGGTCATCCGCCTACGGGCCGAACCGACCGACGATGAGCTCATCGCGCTGAACGAAGCGTTCGGCCATCTCAGCACCAGCGGCGCCATCGAACGCTCAGGCCCCCTGCCCGTCGAGGTCACCGACGACGACGTGGTCGACCTACCGAGGTTGGTCATGCGCTTCGATCAGTGGAAGGTGAGCAGCCTGCACCGTCTCGTCCGTGCGCTCAACGCGCTGGCAAGTGCTCCTGCGCCGATCTCCTGACGCGTGAGCCGGTCACGACTCCAGGTCCGGTTCGGCGAGGACGTGTACCGCCTTCTCGACAGCCCTGCGGGCCCGGGTGAGGCGCTTCTCGTCGACTGGTAGCTCCTGGCCGCCGGCATCGATCGACTCCCGCAGGCGAACGATGGCGAGATCGGCCAACTCCTCGGCGATCCCTTCGAGTCGTCCCCGGATGTCGTCGAACTCCCCAGCCACACGCGCCAGTGTGGTCCACCCCCCGCGACACCTGTCGTCAGTAGAAGTCGAGCAGCACGGGCGGAGCGCCGGCGAAGATGTCGTCAAGGTCATCGAGGAGAGTCCGGTCTGCTGTGCGTAGGAGACCAGCAGCGGCCAGCGTGCGGGCCGAGGCATAGCCGGCCCAGAGAGACGAGAGACCGCCGATCGACATCTCAACGGTGCCGGCGCCGCCGCGTTCAAGTGACGCCGAGCCGTCAGCGGCGTCGAGCGTCCACCGTCCGGCGTTCCAGGAGGCATGGGGATCGACGATCTCCAGATCGATCCGGGCGCGCGTCGACCTCCGGTAGCCGCGGGCGGCAACTCCCCGTGCAACGTCGACCAGGCGGACCATCCAGCGGATCTCGCTGCGGACGGCCAGTGGGTCGGCTGCTGGCAACCGCAGGTAGATCGGGTCGTCGGGCGGTCCGGTGACCAATACGTCGGGCGCCTGCGTACCTGAGCTTCCCACCACCCTCCAGAGCGCGGCTGCGACGTCGGGGTCGTCAGCCATGAGCTCGACCAGACGGACCGTGTAGTCATAAGGCGGTCGTGCCTTGTCGTGACGGTAGATGGCATAGCCCGCGATCGTCGGGGCGGGAGCCGTGAGCTCGTCGACCACGTACAGATGCAGCCCGCTGAGGTCGTCCGGCACCTTGCGTCGCCAAAGCTCCTCTGGACGGTCGAGGTGCCCGTGACGGGTCGGAGCGATGCGGGTGTAACAGGCGCGCACGCCGGCTACGTCGTTGGGACCACCAGGTCGGACGATCACCTCGGCGCCTCCGGTGATCGCGGCCAGGTGAGCCGACGGAACGCGCCGCTCGACGTACCCGCCGGCCAGCTCGAAGCCGACGCTGCGGTACAGCGCCACCGAAGAGGGGAAGAGACCTGCGGCGACTTCCCCGCGCTCACGCATGTCGCCGAACTGGCCTGCGGTCACCGACCGACCAAGCCCACGGCCACGGCGTTCCGGCGCGACTGCGATCGGTGAGAACCCGGCCATCGGTACCCGCTTGCCGCCGAACCATTGGCCGAACTCGACAAGACGGGAAGCGGCAACCGCCCGACCGCTGTCGTCGAAAGCTGCGAACACTCGCGCCGGTCCCGAGTCGGCGATGTACTCCTGGAAGCGATCCGGCGGAAAGTCGAAGCCGCGGACGAACACGTCCCATATCGACGGGAGGTCGTCGGTGGTCGCGAACCGGATCTCGAGTGGCACGGCTCACGACGGTACCTCGTCGAACAGAACGCAGACCCGGGCGCGGTAACGTCGATCACCGTGGCCGATCTCGAGGACGTGCACGAGTGGTTGTCTTTCGAGGATCCGGAGGAGGACCGCACCTGGGTCTTCGATGTGACCTTTCTCACGAGCCCTTGGACGTGCATCTTCGGGCGCGGCTGTCTGGGCGTGCTCACCGAAGCCGCCCCTGAGCTGGTGCACGGGTGCTGCTCCTACGGGGCTCACTTCACCGGCGAAGAGGACATCGCTCGCACCGCAGACATGGCGGACAAGCTGACCGATGAGCAGTGGCAGTTCCGCAAGGTAGCCCTGCGGCGGGGCGGGTTCTTGAAGAAGTCCCCCGCCGGCGAAGACGTCACCCGGTTGGTCGACGATGCTTGCATCTTCCTCAACCGAGCCGAGTTCTCGGGCGGCGCGGGCTGTGCGTTGCACCGGGCGGCGCTCGACGCCACCGAGCGACCGCTCGACTGGAAGCCTGACGTCTGCTGGCAGCTTCCGCTCCGGCTGGAAGAAGAGACCGATGCCTATGGCCACGTCACCTCCACGCTGCGCGAGTGGAAGCGGCGGGACTGGGGTGCCGGCGGGTTCGAGTTCCACTGGTGGTGCACCGACGGTCCTGAGGCGTTCGTCGGTCACCGACCGGTGTTCGAGGAGCTGCGCGACGAGATCGTCGAGATGGTGGGCGAGGGCCCGTACCACTCGATGGTGAGTCAGCTCGGGGAGCGGACGGCAGCCCGTTCGAACGGCCGGCGTCCCACCGAGGTGTTCCTACCGCACCCGGCGCTGCGTCGGGGCTGAACCCAACCCGGCGCTGCGTCGGTCCTCGCAGCGGCGCCGGGCGGGTTCGACAGGTCGGCGCACCCATGCCGCTGCGAGCGGTTCCAGTGCGCCGGCCTTGCGATCACAGCCGGCATTCGCCCACACGAATGCTTGGCGAGGTTGTCAGGTCGAACGGACTGCGTAGCGGCTGAGCCTGTTCAACGGTTGAGGCGACGGCGGTCCGGTTCTCTGAGCACCCGCTTGCGGATCCGGATGTTTGCGGGGGTCACCTCCACGAGTTCGTCGGCGGCGATGAACTCGATAGCGGTCTCGAGTGAATGGATCCGGGGCGGAGTCAACTTGATGGCGTCGTCGGCCGAGTGGGTCCGGATGTTCGTCTTCTGCTTCTCGCGGATGACGTTCACTGTCATGTCGTCAGGCCGGCTGTTCTCGCCGACGACCATGCCTTCATAGACCTGCTCACCGGGACCGACGAAGAGCTCGCCCCGGGCCTGCAGGTTGTCGAGGGCGTAGCCGGTGGTCGTGCCGATCCTGTCGGCCAGCATCGCCCCGCCCTGACGATGGGGCAGCTCGCCGGCCCACGGCATCCATCCCGCGTGATGGGTGTGCAGCAGAGCGGTGCCGCGGGTCGCGGTCAACAGCAGTCCTCGGAAGCCGATCAGCCCGCGCGCCGGTGCCTCGAACGTGACGATCGTCCGACCGGGATCGCCGGGGCGAAGGTCGGTCACCCGGCCCTTGCGGGGGGCAAGCGCCTGGGTGATCGTGCCCACATGAGCGTCCGGCACGTCTACGACCCCACGCTCCAACGGTTCGTGGCGATGCCCGTCGACGTCTCGCAGGATCACCTCGGGTCTGCTGACCTGGACCTCGTAGCCTTCTCGGCGCATGGCCTCGATCAGGACGGCGAGCTGGAGCTCACCGCGTCCGGCCACCTCGATCACGTCGGGCGAGCCGGTGTCGGCGATGCGGATCGAGACGTTTCCGAGCACCTCGCGCTCGAGGCGCTCCCGCAGGTGGCGAGACGTCAGGTACCTGCCGTCCTTGCCGGCCAGGGGTGAGGTGTTCACGCCGAACGTCATCCGCAGCACCGGTTCGTCGACGCTCAGTCGAGGCAGTGCCTCCGGCTGGCCAGGATCGGCCAGCGTGTCGCCGATCTCGATCTCCGGGAAGCCGGCCAGGACGAACAGATCTCCCGCGGTGCGTTCGTCGACGTCCTCGCGGCTCACGCCGGCGAAC
>JBBSGQ010000012.1:0-20642 GCA_038253965.1 Acidimicrobiales bacterium
CTCGAGCGGTACAGCCGATAGCGGCGCGTGCGGACGAAGGTGACGATGCTCGCCGCTGAGGCGAGCTGGTACGCGAAGGGAATCGCCGCCGACGACCACAGACCCAGCGCGGCGTAGGTCGCTACCCACACCGACGCGAGGTCGTACAGCGACATCGACAGTCGACACCATCTCTACGAACTCCACATCGCCAAGGCGCTGTGGACGACCTGGACGACACCGACGTCGCCGGTTCACCAAACCTGGACAGCGTCGCAGGACTGATCCATATCGCCGGGTCAGACGCGCTCCCGAAGAGGATTCGTTCGGCTGGTCCCCAAGTTGGCGAGGGCGCGCGTTCTGAAGCGCCCGATCGGTGCGATCCCGACCGTCACGAGTGGTCCGACATGGATCTCTGCGGCGGGCGGTCGTCGATCAAGGCAACAATCTGGGCGTGATCATCGTCGACCTCGAGCCTGGCGAGGATCGCGTCGAGCGAGATGCACTTCCCGTCCTCCTGGAGCTGCGGACCCATCTCACCCCGGCGCTCTTCGCAGCGGTGTATGACGAGGGCTTCTCGCAGGGACTGAGGTACCTCGCCGCCTACGAGCACGATCGGTGCGTCGGCGTCGCCGGCTGGCGAGTCGTGGCGACCACCGCGGGGATCAGGAAGCTGTACGTCGATGACCTCGTCACCTCCGCGACGGACCGCAGCCGTGGCGTGGGCGCCGCTCTGCTCGCTGAGCTGGAGGAACGAGCAAGAGCTGCCGGTTGCCAGGTGCTGGATCTGGACTCGGGCGCGCAACGGGCCGACGCACACCGCTTCTACATGCGCGAGAGGCTCGAGATCACCGGGTTCCACTTCGCTCGCCGCGTGCGATGAGCCAAGGCGCCAGATCGATCAGATCGTTGGGCGGATGACGGCTGAGCCACCGCTCTCGCACCCGCCTGAGCGGCCCTCGCTGCCGGCGGCCCAGGAGACCGCTTGGCCGATCGCCGTCAGGCGCTTCCTGGTTGCTTCATCGCAAAGGGCGGTCGTACTCCGGCTTGGTAGACGCCGGCCGCGTCGACGCCCATGGTCGACAGGAGCTCGTACTCGCAGCCGAGATCGGTGTCGAACATGGCGGGATCGTCCGTCGACACCGAACACAAGACGCCCGCGGCGACGAGTTGCGGGAGAGGGTGCTCGGCGAGGCTCGACACCGCCTTGGTGCACACGTTGGACGTAGGACAGATGTCGAGCACGAGTTGCCGGTCGACCAGCTCGGCGACCAGGGCGGGGTCGTCGATGGCACGGATGCCGTGGCGGATCCTGTCGGCGCCCAGCGCGTCGATCGCGCCACGGATGGATCCCGGTCCCGCAACCCCTCAACAGTCGACGCCGGCAGCGAGACGTCGTTTCGTCGGGCGATCTCGAGAAGCGTCCGGGCCCTGATGGTCCCTTCCAGATGGACGTGCAACTCGATCTTGGGAGACGGACGTGGGGTGCGGGTCTCGTCTTCGTTGCTCATCAAGACGCCCTCGCTCGCCAGACCTCCCGGAGATGCATGAGCGTTCGAGTCTCGCATCTCGGACACACCGCGATGCGCCGATAGAGACGACTCACCCGGATACCGGTGGGCGAGATTCGCCGCGGGCGATAGGTGCGCCCCCAATCGGCACTTACTCGGGAACCGTCCAGTCGGACGGCGTATCTTGGCCTGGTGGGGTTCGCCGTCTCCGCCCATGCCTATGACCGGTTCATGGGGAGGTACTCCGCTCCGCTCGCTCCGGTCTTCGCGGACTTCGCCGGGGTCGCGCCCGGACAGCGGATGCTCGATGTCGGCTGCGGGCCGGGCGCCCTGACGACTGAGATGGTGAGGCGGTTGGGTGATGGCTTCGTCGTCGCCATCGAGCCATCGGTGACCTTCGTGGAAGCCACGCGGGATCGACATCCCGGTGTCGGGGTGCACCGCGCCGACGCAGAGCGCCTTCCGTTGAGAGACGACACCTTTGATGGCGCTCTTGCCCAGCTGGTCGTGCACTTCATGACCGATCCGGTCGGGGGCCTGCGTGAGATGGGCCGCGTCACAAAGCCGGGCGGCGTCGTGGCCGCATGTGTGTGGGACTTCGAGGAGGGCGGAGGCCCCCTGAGCCTGTTTTGGGCACTTGCACGGGAGCTCAATCCACACGCTCCCGGAGAGGACGCTCGCCCGGGAACGCGCCGTGGACATCTTGCGGTGCTGCTCCAGGAATCTGGTGTCGGGGATGTCGAGGAGACCGCGCTCTCCATTCACGTGAATCACGAGACCTTCGAGGACTGGTGGCGGCCGTTCGAGCTCGGCGTCGGTCCCGCCGGCTCGTACGTCTCCGCGCTCGACCCCCGCGGCCGGAAGCGCCTGGAGGAGCGCTGCCGGGAGCTCCTTCCCGAGCCGCCCTTCGTTGTGACGGCGGTGGCCTGGGCAGCGCGTGGCTCCCCCAGGGCCCGATGATGATCCCGTCCACCTCGGAGCCGGACCGATCAAGGCAACCGCCCCCAACCGCCGGCTCGTCGGCAGGGTGTGCGCTGTGCTCCCGACGTTCGAGGAGGACAGCGATGAATGTTCAGGCGATGGTGACCACGCTCGTGGTGGATCGGGAGGTGGCGGTCGACGAGGCGCGGCTGGCGGCGGCGGCGTTCTTGGCGCGCTACAGCAGGCGGATCCTGGAGGCGTACCGCCACGATCTCCGCATGTACTTCCAGTGGGCGCTGGACAACGAGCTCGAGGTGCTCGCCGCCACGCGACCTCACCTTGAGCTGTCGGAATCGTCCACCCGCACATGCTCAGGGCCGGGTTCATCATGGCCGCCCTCGACGCCGGCGTACCGCTCCGCGATGTTCAGATCGCTGCCCGCCACGCCGACCCGCGAAACAACCACGATCTATGACCGCCGACGAGAGATGTGGTGGCGGCTGCGGGTGTCTCGTGGTGGTGGGTTTCGCCGCGGGTGCCGATAATGAACGTCCCGCGCCGACCACCAACGCGATGGGCAGGACAATCCGAGGCCGACTCACCGGGGCCCTGTCGTGAGCTCGATGGGCTGACTGACTGCCTCGGGCTCGCAGGCGTCCCGGTGCCGGCGAGCGCGAATCAGCATGACCCCGATCGCCACCACGATCACGGCGAGACACCACCACCGACCGCCCATGCGGCAACACCGGCGATCCCGACTGCATTCGCCGGAGGTTGCTCCGACTTTCTTCCAGTGGCGAATCGGAGTGCCCTCGGGGAGGACGTTCACGGGGTGGTGAGGTCGATGGTGCGGTTCTGGCTGAGGTCGTTGATTGTGGTTTCGGCGACGGGACGGTCGTCGACGCGGAAACGGATCGTTGCGTTGTGCGTGCACCCTGGAACCGAGTCCGGACCGACGACCGACAAGCTGAAGCCGGTGTAGTTCCCTGCGCGCCGAGTCGACGCCATCCCGCACCGGACATCACCGATGTACGCCGCGACCCGTGTACCGGGTGGCAGCTCAACGCCACCGGCGTCGAAGATCTGACCCGAGAACTCCGTCCTCGGCGGAGCGACGCCCTGGGGTTGGCCCGATGAGAACGTGGCGTCGAACTCGGTCGCCCCACCGGCCGAGGGCCACGCGACCTTGTCGCGGCTGAACACGATCCCGTCGTGCAGCGCCGTTCACAGGACTACGTCGCTGCCCGGCGCACCACAGCCGGATGCCTCAGCGTCGGCCATGACGGTGATGTGGCAACGGCCGTGGTCGACGGTGCGCAACGTGTACTGGCAAGGGGTAACGCGACCATCGCGCACGACCACCGCGCCGAGGAACTGCGCGTCGAACGGCTGGCCGTCGGACGAGAGCGTGCCCTGGAACGATGCGCGTTGCCGCGCGCCCGGCAGCGCTTCGGCCTCCGGCGAGCCGGGGCGCGGCAGGAGCTCGAACCGTCCGTCGAGGGTGCGGAGATCGTCGACCGTCACGTCCATGCCGTCGGGCTTGTGGTGGTGCTCGACCCACATCACGAGATCGTCGAAGGCAACGGCTTGCTCGCTGCTCTTGAAGCCGCAGTGGCTCGGGTCGCGTACGACACGCTGTACGAGCAGATCGCGCTTGCCGGCGACATCGACCTTCCGCTGGAGGAGCTGCGCCTGGTTGATCCCGACCTCGCCGTCACCGGTGGTGTGCATCGCGATCATCGGCATCGCCAACTGCCCCTTGCTGTTGCCGTCTTCGAGAAAGGCGCGAAGTGCCTCGCCGTTCACGGGAAGCCGGATGGCTGCCCGATTGAAGTCCTCGCTGCTGACTTCGCGGCCGGGCCCGAGCCGGTAGTTGGTGTCGCGTTTCGGCGCGAGGTGCGCGGACACGAGCAACTCGACGCGACCCCAGTCTGTTGATTCCTCGACGTGGATCCCCTCGCGATCGAACAAGCGTGGTCCACCTGTCAGGTCGATGATCAGATCCTCGAACCGCCGATGCGCATCCGGGTCGTCGAGCGCTGGAAGGATGCGCTGATGGACGAGAGTCCCGATGTCGGTGGTCGAGTCGAACTCGGCCTGCGTGACACCGGCGACGAACGCGCCCGCCGCGAAGAAATCAGCGCCGCCCATCACTGCGGCGGTCGCGTCGGCGCTGCCGCACAGCGCCAGCGCGCCGTTGAACCGGTCGCCGAAACGCTCGGCGGCGACGTTGGTCGCGGCGCCGCCCATCGACTCGCCCATCACATAGGAGAAGTCAGGGCGGCCGTACTTGCGCGCGAAGAAGTCCCAGAGCGCCGCGGTCTCATCGGCGGCGCGCCCGGGGATGAACGAGGTGCTGCTGAAGCTCGACGCAGCCCACGCGTACCCCTGGGCGACGAGGTGGTGGCGGATGTCCGGTGGCGAGACCCGGGCGTCGGGTCGGAGCTGGCCGAAGCCGTGCATGTAGAGCACGAGCTGGTGATTCCAGTGTTCGGGCATCTCGATCTGATAGGTCGCGCCGCCGAGTCGACCAAACTTCGCGCGCGCCGTCCAGCGCGGTGAACGAGAGGTCGGCCAGCGTCTCGGCGTCGGGCTCCGGCCGCACTGGCACCGGGGTGGGAAGCGGTCGGGTCGAAGTGGAGCTGCTCGTACCCGACGCGCCGTCTCGCCCACCGTCCGACGTGCACGCGGCCGCCAGAATGACAAGGAGCGCCGCCGCAGCGCAACGGCTACACCGCATCGCGCATGACCCGCAGCATGTGCTTGAGCACGTCGATGTAATCCGAAGATGGACGCTGACCGCGAGGTACGAGGCGCTGCAGCGCGACGCCTTCCATCAGCGCGAACGCGAAGTCACGGCCGATGTCCAAGAGCGCAGCCGACGCTTCGACCTGGTCGGCGTACAGCTCGACCAACATGGCGCGGGTCTCTGCGGTGAATCGTTCGTCCATCGCCGCGACCGCCCGAGCGAGAGCGGGATCCGTGCGCGCCGCCACCCACAACTCGACCCACGCGACAAAGGCTGGCCCTTGGAACATCGACCACAGCAAATCGATCCCGGCATCGAGGAGGTCGGCGCCCGCGTCGAGCGCCGCTACTGCCTCGCGGAACTCGCTCGTGCGCCGATCGAGCAGGTGCTGCACCACGGCAGTAACGAGCTCGGTCTTCGTCGGAAAGTGATGCAAATGGGCGCCTCTCGACACACCGGCGCGCCTCGTCACCTCGACCGTGGTCGTCGCTGCGTAGCCACGCTCGACAAGGCAGTCGAGCGCCGCATCGAGCAGGCGCATCCGCATCGCGACACTGCGGTCCTGGACCTTCCTGTCGCCCGCGACCCTCACCAGCCTGTTGTACACATGGAAAAACAGTCAGTCAAGACTGGTTACGAGTGGTCCTTTCACCGCGACCTGCGGGTTATGCCTGTCACCCAGCGCTCTCGCAACGTGGTGATGCGACACGCCGCCGGATCCGTACATTTTGTCCGCCGATGACGCCCTACTGGAACGAAGAGCACTGCGCTGGTGCCTCCTACTTCCCTTGACGCACACATTGCTGACAAAATGGCGCCACTAGCGGCCATCCCCTGGGCCACGTCTCGGCCCGCCAGACGTATGCAACCGCCGCGCTCAGCCCGCAACGCATGATGGTCCGGTGGTCGTCGTTCCGGCCTTACGGTCCGCTGCGCCTCGGCTTGGCTCTTGAGAAGGTGGCAGGGCGCTCGTGGATGGGCCGCTCGTTGTCGTCGGTATCTGTCCGCCTTCAGCTAGTGGGATGACGTGTGGAAATGCCGGGATTTTGGACACTGCGACCTCGTAGCCAAAGCCGAGGAACTAGCGGGTCGCCATCCGTTGCGTGGTCGAATCGGTACACCGACCGCTCGGAGTTCTCGGGCGAGCGTGCGTTCGTAGACCCCGAACTCGGTAGCTACGGCCGCCAGCGAGAGCCCGGATGTGTACCGCCGGGCTGATCGGGCGACCGAGGCGTCAGTCATCTTGCGCAGATTTCGGCGTCGTGGAATCCCGTGGCTGGCCAGGCGGGCCATCACCGTGGTGCGGCTGACGCCGCACTGACCGGCCAAGGGGTCGATCGAGGCGCCTTGCGCATAGAGGTCGACAAGCCGCTCGATCTGGGCGGGGAAGAGATGTCGCAGGACAGGGTTTGAAAGCCGTCCCCAAAGATCCACCATCGGGTTGAAGAGCAGGACAGTGTGGTTCTCCATGGCCCTCTGAAGTGAGATGACGCCGGTCCCGGTGGCGTATGAGTGCCCGCCTACCCGGCGAAGCCGCTGACTGCGCCCACGTAGTCTTCGACGGTGACATCTGCGTCGCCCATTCGGCCGAAACCGAGCCTCGCGGCGATGCGGTGGCCCGAGCTGACCGAGACGGTGACGTCGACCGTGCTCGCCGTTCCGCTGGGCTCTACCGAGCAGCACGGACTGCACCTGCCCCTGGCCACGGACACAGACATCGCCGAAGCGCTGGCCATCCGATTGGCGGCGGCGCGGACGGCGGTGCTCGTCGCACCTGCGCTGCCATACGGGTCGAGTGGTGAGCACGCTGGATTTCCCGGAACGTTGTCGATCGGCCAGGCCGCCCTCGAGCACGTCATCATCGAGCTCGTCCGCTCCGCCGACGACTTCGCCGGAGTCGTTCTCGTGTGCGCGCACGGAGGTAATGCCGAACCACTCGCTAGTGCCGCGGCGCGATTGCGATCAGAGGGTCGATGCGTCCTCGATTGGTCAGCGAGATCCGGCCGCGCCGATGCACACGCCGGCCGAACTGAGACGTCGATGATGCTGGCCCTCGACCCAGCGAAGGTCGACGCAGCCAAAGCCGTCGCAGGCAACTCGCAGCCGATCGCTGCGCTCCTTCCGGCGTTGCGGACCGGCGGTGTTCGCGCCGTCTCCGACAACGGGGTTCTTGGCGATCCTGACGGCGCGTCAGCTACCGAAGGAGAGACGGTGCTCGCCGAACTGGTCGCCGACCTCGTCGCCGCCTTCGACAGCCGCTTCCCATGGGCCGCACAGTGAGCGAGCCCGGAGGGCGACCATCGGCGCGGTGCGATTTCATTTCTCGGCACGCAGTGCCGAGCGTTCACTGGTGCCGACTTGGACCCAATCGGGTCGATGACACCCACGACGACGTCGGTGCACCTGTGAGCGAGCCCGGAGGGCGAGTGAACCATGGGCCCGGTGCGATTTCATTTCTTGGCAAGCAGTGCCGAGCGTTCACTGGTGCCGACTTGGACCCAATCGGGTCGATGACACCCACGACGACGACGGTGCACCAGTGAACGAGCCAGTGGCCATTGTGACCGGGGCAGCCCGGGGGATCGGCGCGTCGACGGCGCGGCGGCTGGCCTCGTACGGGTGGCGACTCGTGCTCGTCGACCGGGCGGCCGACGATCCCAAGCTCCCGTACGCGCTCGGCACAGAGGAGGACCTGCGCCGGGTGTGCGAGTCGTGCGGTGGGGACGAACAGGCCGTCGCGGTCATCGCAGATGTGCGGGACCAGGCCGCGCTCAACGCCGCGGTCGCCACGGCGACCGATCGCTTCGGCGGGCTCGACGCCGCGCTCGCCATCGCGGGGTGCATCGCCGGCGGTGAGCCCGCATGGGAGACCGGGGAGGCCGTGTGGTCGACGATGCTCGGCGTCAACCTGGAAGGCGTCTGGCGCCTCGCGGTCGCTGCAGTTCCGGCGCTTCTTGCCCGGCCGGCACCGCGCCGCGGACGGTTCGTTGCCGTATCGTCCGCGGGCGGCACCCTCGGGCTCCCGCTGCTCGCTGCGTACTCGGCATCGAAGCACGGCGTCATCGGCTTCGTGCGCAGCCTCGCCGCGGAGCTCGGGCCGGAAGGGATCACTGCCAATGCCATCGCCCCGGGTTCGACGAACACGGCGATGCTCGATGCGTCGGCGGTCATCTACGGACTCGCGGGCACCGAGGACTTCGTGGTCCATCACCAGCTCGGTCGCCTCGTCGAGCCCGAGGAGGTCGCTGCCCTCATCGCGTGGGTTTGCGGAACCGAGAGCTCGGGCGTCACGGGTTCTGTCCTGGCGGCCGACGCCGGCATGACGGCCAGCTGACCGCTGTGCTGCCTCCTGACTTCCGGGTGGCGTTGGATCCAGGGGTGCGTGCGCTCGACGGAGGGACGGTGCTCGTCGGGGGCGCCCCGCTCCGTCTTCTTCGGCTGAGCCCGGCGGGGACACGCCTCGTGGATTCGTTGCGCTCCGGAGAACCCGTGCCGCAGGGCGGCGAGGCGCAGCGTCTCGTGCGGCGATTGCTCGACGGGGGACTCGCGCACCCTCGGCCGGCGGGCGGCTCTATGACGAAGGCGGACGTCACAGTTGTCGTCCCCGTGCGCGACCGTCCGGATGAGCTGGAGGCGACGCTCGCGTGTGCCGGTGCTGTCGCCAGCACAATCGTCGTTGACGACGGTTCGAGGACGCAGGCCACCGCGGCTGTGGCGCGACGGGCTGGTGCGATCGTGCTCCGGTACGACAACTCCCGCGGTCCCGCCGCGGCGCGCAACACCGGCTGGCGAACGGCAACCACACCGCTGGTCGCCTTCCTCGACGCCGACTGCGAACCGGGCGCAGGTTGGCTCGACGTGCTACTCGCGCACTTCGACGATCCCCAGGTCGCGGCAGTCGCCCCCCGCATCACTTCCCCCGGGGGGTCAGCCCTCCCGGCCACACTGCGCGCCTACGAACGAGCGCACCCGACGCTCGACCGCGGGCCGCTCGAGGCTCTGGTGCGGCCGCGCAGCGTCGTGCCATTCGTGCCCACCGCCGCGATCATCGTGCGCCGCGCCGCGATCGACGCCGTCGGCGGGTTCGACGAGCGGCTGCGGGTCGGAGAGGACGTCGATCTTGTATGGCGCCTCGGAGCCGCAGGTTGGTCAGTCCGATACGAGCCTGCGGCGATCGCCACGCATCCTGCACGACCCACCGCGACGGCCTGGCTGCGACAACGTTTCGACTACGGGACCTCAGCCGCGCCTCTCGCAGCCCGCCACGGCAACGCCGTCGCTCCGCTGAGGGTGTCACCGTGGACCGCGGTGTCATGGGGGCTCATCGGCGCCGGCGCCATACCCGCCGGCGTGACCGTCGCCGCAGTGTCGACCGGTCTCCTCGCGCGCCGCCTGCGCGGTGGCGTCCGCCACCCATGGCAGGAGGCCGCGAAGCTGGCGGGGCTCGGCCACCTCTACGGCGGTCGGGCCGTCGCTGACGCCATGCGACGGGCATGGTGGCCGATTGCTCTCGTTGCGGCGCAACACTCCCGCCGAGCGAGACGCATGGCGATGGCGGCGACACTGCCGCTCTTCCTCGAATGGTGGCAGGAGCGGCCGGGCGTCGACCCACTTCGGTGGCTCTCGGGCCGCGCCGCCGACGATCTCGCATATGGCGCCGGGGTATGGACCGGCTGCGCTCGGGAACGATCGCTCGCCTCCCTCTGCCCCGACCTGACGAACTGGCCCGGACGACACCCAGCCGTCGAGCCAATGGCGACACCGTCACTTTGAGACGAGTGCCCGAGGTCCCTCGAGAACCGGGCGCGCCCGATCGCATGTCGCCGGTTGGTCGAGTTCAGCTACGTCGTCAGCGTCACGATCGAGGTCTAGTACGACCGAACGGTCCGGGAGCAGGACTGAGCGCTCATCACGGCCTCGGTGCTGACGGCCCACGTGATCCGGATGTCCGACGCATGGGCGCTCGCTGTGGAGGCACCGATGAACAGCTCGGTCAGTACAGCACCATGCCGCGGACGTTCTTGCCATCGCGCATGTCCTGGTAACCCTCGTTGATCTGGCGCAGCTCGTAGGTGCGAGTGACCAGCTCATCGAGCTTGAGCCTTCCCTCCATGTAGAGCCGAAGCAGGCGCGGGATGTCCCGGCGTGGATTCGCGCTGCCGAAGATGCAACCGACCAGCTCCTTTTGCTGCAGGGTCATCTCGAAGAGGTTGAGCGCCACCTCGGTCTCGTCCATAGGTGCCACTGCGGTGACGACGCAGCGGCCGCCCTTCGAGACCATGGTCATCACGGGCTGGATCATCGGTCCTTGTGCGACGCCCGTGGTGATGATCGCCTTCTCGGCCATGGCGCCCCACGTGAGCTCGCCGACCATCTCTGTGGCTTCTTCGACGCTTGCCGCGATGTGCGTCGCGCCGAACAGTTGCGCCTGTTCGAGTTTGAACGGCACCGGGTCGACTGCGATCACGTGGCGGGCGCCGGCCATCGCCGCTCCCTGCACTGCGTTGATGCCAACGCCGCCGCAGCCGACGATCACCACGGTCTCGCCGGGCTGCACATCGGCCGCGTACGTGGCCGAGCCCCAGCCGGTGGTCACGCCGCAACCCACGAGCGCCGCCTTGTCGAGGGGAATATCAGGCTCGAGCTTGATGCAGCTGGCCTCGCTCACGACCGTGTAGGGCGAAAAGGTGCCGAGACAGCACATGATGCCGAGGTCATCACCGCTCTTCGAGTGGTGGCGGGCGGTGAAGTCCGTGACTTGACGACCGGCAAGCAGGAACGCTCCGAGGTCGCACAGGTTCTGGCGGCCCATCGCACAAGAGGGACACCGGCCGCACGAGGGGATGAACCCGAGCGCGACGTGGTCACCTCGTTGCAGACCGAGGACGCCCTCACCGAC
Source organism: Acidimicrobiales bacterium (assembly GCA_038253965.1). Taxonomy (GTDB): domain Bacteria; phylum Actinomycetota; class Acidimicrobiia; order Acidimicrobiales; family Iamiaceae; genus JBBSGQ01. The sequence continues at coordinate 11,060 of JBBSGQ010000012.1, forward strand.
CTCGAGCACCTCGCCGGCACCTTCGTGACCGCCGATGATCGGGAACTGCTGTACCCCCAGCTCCGCCGCTATCTCCGGCGGCATGACCATGTCGCCGGTGACGAGGTGTTCATCGGAGTGGCACAGGCCTGATGCGGCCAGCTTCACCAGCACCTCGCCCTGCTTAGGCGGATCGAGGCTGATGTCCTCGACGCTCCAATCGGTGTGCGGCCCCCAGAGGATCGCAGCCTCTATATCCATGGTTCCCCCGTGTGGTGGTCTGATCCGGTCGGGTGGGATGGTAGGCGACGCCTGAGCAACCCATGTGGGCGAGTCGCTCCGCCGAACCAGGCCCCGGTGTCGCCAGCTGGGCTCCGCTCAAACCACGCGCCGTTGTCTCTAGCCGTGGACGATGCCTGCGCTCAGAGGAGAACACGTGATCAGACGTCTAGGTTCGCGCTCTTGGAGATCGACGATCTGGGCGCTCTCCTCGCACCGGGCCCGGCGATCGACGTCGAGTCCACGTCGATCCTCACGCTTCGCGAGCCCTTGGTGCTTCGGTCGACGGGTCGCCGAAGCAGATGGTCACTGCCGCCGCCGCAGCGGTCCTGCGCGAGCTCCCGACTGTCACGGTCCTCGTGGGCGACCCTGCCACCTCGTTTGCCGTCCGCCTCACCCGCCACCCGGGCTACGCCGTCTACCGCATCGCCGATCGGGTCACCGCCCGGCTCCACGGATCGTGCATCGGCGCCGGCATCGAGGTGCCCGCGTTCGCCCGCCAAGTGATCGCGGAGCCCGGCACCACCTTCCGCCTGGCGGAGCTGGCCATGGGCCTCGTCCCCGGCGCCGGTGGCACGGCCTCCATTCGACTGCGCATTGGCCGCCATCGCACCGCGTGGCTCGCCCTCACCGGTGCTTCCATAGCTGCACCGACCGCCCTCGACTGGGGCCTGATCGACGCCATCGAGAGCTGACCACCGGCACGGCCGGCTCGCCGCCGGCGAACGGCGGCCAGGCCTTCGCCGCACGCATGAGCGCCGCTCCGGGACAACTTCTCCGCTGAGCACCTACGACCGGATTCCGGCTAGAACGCTCCTCTCACAACCGGTGCGCTTAAGGAGCGGCAGTGGACGAACTCGAGACGCTTCTCTATGAGGAAGACGCGGGTGTCGCAGTCGTGACGCTCAACCGGCCGGAGGTCCACAACGCGTTCAACACCCGCATGCAGGAGGAGCTGAAGCTCGTCTGGACCTCGCTGCGGTCAAACGACGACGTCCGAGCGATCGTGCTCACTGGGACCGGCGAGAAGGCCTTTTGCACAGGCATCGACCGTGCCGAGTCGATCGCGGGCTACCTCGCCGACCCGAACGGCCAGCGCACCTCGGGTCGTGTCTCTACGCCGTTCATGTTCAACGACCCGGGCCGCAACATCAATCCGAAGCAGAATGACCTGTGGAAGCCGGTGGTGGCAGCCGTGAACGGGATGGCCTGCGGCGGAGCGCTGTACATGCTCGGTGAGTCGGACATCCTCATCGCTGTGCAGCACGCCACGTTCTTCGACCCGCACGTCACCTACGGGATGGTGTCCGGGTTCGAGGCAGTGCACCTGCTCCAGAAGTTGCCCTTGGGCGAAACCTTGCGGCTGGCCCTGCTCGGAAGCCATGAGCGCATGTCCGCCGAGCGGGCGTTGCAGGTAGGACTCATCTCGGAGATCGTGCCGCAGGGTCAGCTACTCGAGCGCGCCATGTGGATCGCCAAGGCGATTGCTGCGTCTCCTGTACTGGCCATCCAGGGCACGCTGAAGGCGATCTGGATGGCGCACGAGTCCGCTCGCCGCCAAGCTCTCGATCAGGTGTCGTCGCTGGTCAGCCTGGGAACGGACTTCGGCAACCTGCAACAGGGTGAGCGCTCGTTTCGCGGCGAACGTGTCGAGTGGCAGCTCCGCTAGGTGCGCGACCACCCGGTTCCACATTGCAGTGCACCTCGCTTGTGCGCGCCCTTCCAAGCAACCCTTGCGCCAGTTGTCCGGGCTCTGATCGCGACCGCCAAGTGGGGATGCGAATCGACACTGTTCGCTCAGCGGATCTTCGGTTCGATCCGCTTGCCGCTCGCGAACACTTCCTGGCCCTGCTCGAGCGCCTGAACCGTCGTCCCTAGCTGCAGGAACACGTTGCCGAGGTCGATCGACTGCTGGGGCGTGAGGTCCCGGGCCGCCCACAGCACGCGCAGCGTCGTCTGCACTGCCGTCGGCGGCTGGGAAGCGATCGCAGCGGCGAGAAGCTGGGCCGCCGGGAGCAAATCATCGAGCGCCAGCACCTCGCTCACGAACCCAACCTCGAGAGCCCGCTGCGCACTCACTCGCTCATGTGCGCCTGTGAGGGCCATTCGCACGACTTCGCCGAAGGGCATGCGAGGTAACAGCAGCACGGGCTCGTAGACCGCCATCATGCTGTAAGTGACGTGCGGGTCGAAGAACGTCGCGTGGCCCGCAGCCACGATGATGTCGGACTCGCCGAGAAAGTAGAAGGCACCGCCGCATGCCATTCCGTTCACGGCTGCGATGACCGGCTTCCACAGCCCCTGGCTCTTGGGACCCAGCAACTTTCCGGGATCCTCGTATGTCAGTGGGTCCCAGGCGTACTGCGCCTGATCGCGATCGATGCCAGCGCAGAAAGCTCGGTCGCCAGAACCCGTGAGCACCACCACCCGCACCTCATCGTTGGTGCGGAACGATCGCCACAGGCCAGCGATCTCCTCGCACATCGTGGTGTCGAACGAGTTCAGGGCCTCGGGCCGATCGAGGGTGACCGTGGCGACTCCACCGGAGATGTCGAGGAGGACGCGAGTGAGTTCCACCGCCGTTGTCTACCAGGACGTCCCGCGCGCCTCACGGCAACCGGTGGCGAGGTCGGCGACCTCGGTTCAGGTCGCCGTGCCCGTGAGCGCGGCGAGGTCGGGACTGGGTGCGCCGGCGACGTGGGTGAACCCCGGCGGCACGACGACATCGTCGGGAACGAGGTCGTGGAGGTCAGCTCGGCCGAGGCCCAGCAGTGCCGAGTCGATGCCGCCCCGCAGGATGTCGAGCACGTTCTCCACGCCGGCCTGACCGTTGGCGGCGAGGCCCCAGAGGTAGGCCCGGCCGATCATCACGGCCTTCGCTCCCAGCGCCACGGCCTTCACGACGTCGCCGCCCCGCCGGACGCCACCGTCGAGGACCACGTCGACCTCGGAACCGACGACCTCGGCGATCGCAGGGAGGGAGCGGATCGGGGCCGGGGTGGTGTCGAGGTTGTTGCCCCCGTGGTTGGACACCGAGATGGCGGTGACGCCGGCGTCGACGGCCCGGCGGGCGTCGTCGAGGCGCCCGATGCCCTTGAGCATCATCTCGCCGCCCCACTCCGAGCACAGCCAGGCGACATCGTCCCAGGTCGGCAGCGGCGTCTGCATCCACTCGTAGTAGGCGCCGAAGAACGTGGGAGCAGCCTCACCGGGCGCGGCCATGTTCGGCACCGTGAGGTCCGGGATCCGCCGATGCTTGACGTATGCCCCGAGCCAGCGGGGGTGGGTGAGGGCCTCGGGCGCAAACCGGACCGCGGCCTTCAGGTCGACCCGCTCGGGGATCTGGGGACTGCCCCAGTCGCGCCCGTTGGAGAACGACCAGTCGAGCGTGAGGATGATGCCGACCGCACCGGCGGCCTTCGCCCGCTCGAGGCGTTGGCTGATCTGGTCCCGCGACCCACACCAGTAGAGCTGAAAGAAGGTCTGTGGGTTGGCCGCGATGACCTCCTCGATCGGCTTGCTGGCGAACGAGCTGAGGCCCATCACGACGCCCCGGGCCGCGGCAGCGCGAGCGACGGCGACCTCACCGTCGGGGTTGACGGCTTGAACGCCGGTGGGGGAGATCATCACCGGCAGCGACATCGTCTGGCCCATCACGGTGGTGGCCTGTGAGCGCGCGTCCGGCAGCCCCACCACGTGGGGGGCGAAGCCGAGCGCACCAAAGGCGGCCACGTTGCCGTGGAGCGACACCCCGCGCTCGGAGCCCGAGACCAGCGCGTCGTACACAGACTTCGGCAGTCGCTTCTTGGCGCGCCGCTGGGCCTCGGCGACGGTCTCGAACCAGGGGTTGGCCATCAGAGAGCGCCGTCGAGGCGCGGCACGGCGAACCCGGCGAGCGGGTCCTCGTCACACGCGCGATCGGGCACCGTGGCATGCGCCGGTCGAGGCCCGATGGCGACGGGGACCGGGGCAGTACGCCCGCGCTTGGAGTGGTCCGGCGTCGGCTGCGGGAGCTCGATGCCGTCGCGGGTGGACAGCGCGGCCTCGCCCAACCCCTTCACGCACTCCGGGTCGGGACCGTCGAGGGGGAGCCCGGTGAAGAACTTGGCAGCCATGCATCCGCCTCCGCAGGCGTCGTACGCGGAGCAGGCCTCGCACGCGCCACCCGACTGAGGGCGACGCAGGTCGGTGAAGAGGGCCGAGTGGCGCCAGACCTCCTGGAAGCCATCGGGGCCGAGCACGTTGCCGGCGAGGAACGCCTCGTGGATCGCGAACGGGCAGGCGTACACGTCGCCCACTGGATCGATCAGACACACGACGCGTCCGGCTCCACAGAGGTTGAGGCCCGGCAGCGACTCGCCGTAGCCGGCCAAGTGGAAGAAGGAGTCCCCGGTGAGCACCTCTCCGCCGTGGGCCAGTAGCCACTGGTAGAGCTCGAACTGCTGCTCGGCTGTGGGGTGCAGCTCGTCCCAGACGTCGACGGCTCGACCCGAGGGGCGCAGACGCGTGATGCGTAGCTGGGCATCGAACCGGTCGGCGATCGCCTTGAAGGCGTCGAGCTGGCCGACGTTGTCCCGGGTCATGACGACCGAGATCTTGAACCCGGTGAAGCCGGCGTGAGCGAGGTGCTGCATCGCCGCCAGCGCCGTGGCGTAGGAGCCGACACCCCGCACCGCGTCGTTGACCTCGGCCGTGGCACCGTCGAGGGAGATCTGGACGTCGACGTAGTCGCTCGCTGCGAGCCGGGCGGCGATCGCGGGCGTGATGCGGCTGCCGTTGGTGGAGAACTTCACGCCGACGTGGTGCGCGGTGGCGTGTTCGACGAGCTCCCAGAAGTCGGGCCGGATCGTGGGCTCGCCGCCGCCGATGTTCACGTAGAACACCTGCATCCGCTCGAGCTCGTCGATGACGGCTTTGCACTCGTCGGTGGAGAGCTCGCGCGGATCGCGCCGGCCCGAGCTCGACAGGCAGTGCACGCACGCCAAGTTGCAGGCGTAGGTGAGCTCCCAGGTCAGGCAGATCGGCGCGTCGAGACCGGACTCGAACTCGTCGACCAGGGCACCGACGCGCAGCGTCGACGAGGTGACGGTCACCCGACCTCCCGGGAGCAGATCGTGCTCGAGGCGGCGAGCGTCGCCAGCGCCCGCTGGTACCTGGGGAGGTCCCGGTCGGCGACCCCGACTTCGGCGCAGGCCGCTCTGGCGCTGGGCGCCCCGTCAAGGGCCCGGACCACCGCAAGCATCGTCGGGCTCTTCAGGAACGACAGCCGGCGCGTGCCGAAGTGGTAGAGCAGCGCCCCGAAGCGCTCGGGGCGGATCGACACCTTCGGGTGCAAGCGCCACCCGGCATCGAGGTCGAAGTCAGTAGACACCGCACATGCCGTCGATCGACACCTCTTCGACGAGGAGCTCCTCGACAACGAGCTCCGCTGGCGAGTCGGTGTCGGCCTCGGCGATCGCAGGACGTACCGAGGTCTCCGGATCGGACGAGGCGTCGAGCATGTGGATCTCCTTCGACCGTGCCGCCGAGCGGACCATCCGATCGAGGATGACGGCGTCGCCGGAAGTTACTGTCACCCTATGACGGAAGCAAGAGCCCAGGGATCTCGTCCTCTCACGTGAACGACACCGACGAGGATCCAGGGAGCGCCGGATCGGCCGGCCCGCGCCGCGGCCGACCGCCGAGCACCAGCGCGCGCGCCATGGAGCTCATCGCTCTGGAGTTGTTCGGCGAGCAGGGCTTCGAGGAGACGACCGTCGAACAGATCGCGGGACGCGCCGGTGTCAGCAGCCGCACCTTCTTCCGGTACTTCGACTCGAAGTCCTCTGTGCTGTGGCACCAGTTCGACCACGAGGTGGAGGCGCTCCGCTCAGCCTTCGCGAACGTGCCCGACGACCTGCCCTTGATGGACGCCATCCGTCTTGTCGTCGTCGGCGTCAACCGCTACCGGGCCGAGGACGTGCCGGAGCTCCGGGCCCGGATGCACTTGATCGGGGGCGTGCCTGCGCTGCAGGCAAGTTCCGCCCCGCACTACGAGGCCTGGGAGCGAGCGGTCAGCGAGTACGCGGCCCGACGACTGGCCGAACCGGTAGACGCACTGGTGCCCCTCGCCGTCGGGCGGACCACCCTCGCCGCGTGTCGGTCGGCCTTCGACCGATGGGTGGCGGTTGGCGACGCCGACCTGACCGTCTACCTCGACGCCAGCCTGGGGGCGTTGGCGACGGGGTTCAGCGCGGAGCAGCACCAGCATGGCGGGCCGGGGTGACGCGTCGTTGGGGTAGATCGTGTTGACCCGGATGTTGTGCTCGCCGAGCTCGTTGGCGAGGGTCTTGGCCAGGCCGACGACCCCGTGCTCCGCCGCCACGCTAGACACCCAACGGGCAACGAAACAGGAGACAGCAATGGAGATCAGCGGTCGAAGGGCGATTGTCGTCGGCGGCGCGTCAGGCATGGCGCGGGCAACGGCCGGACGCCTCGTCGAGGCCGGCGCGGTGGTAGCCATCCTGGATCTTCCGAGCTCCGCCGGGGCTGAGGTGGCGACCGGGCTCGGCGCGACGTTCCACCCCCTCGACGTGACCGACGAGGCGTCGGTCGAGGCGGCGATCGTCGACGCGGTGTCGGCGCTCGGCGGGCTTCACATTGCCGTCAACACGGCCGGCGGGGGCATCGTCGCCCGCACGCTGGGCCGTGAGGGTCCTCACCCCCTTGCCGACTTTCGGCGGGTGATCGAGCTGAACCTGGTGTCCACGTTCAACGTGAACCGCCTCTCGGCCTGGCACATGAGCCAGGGCGAACCGGTGAACGAGGACGGCGAGCGTGGCGTGATCATCAACACCGCTTCCATCGCAGCGTTCGAAGGGCAGATCGGCCAGGTCGCGTACACCGCCGCCAAGGCCGGGATCGCGGGGATGGCCCTCACCATGGCGCGCGAGCTCGGGTCGCGGGGGATCCGCGTCCTGGCCATCGCGCCGAGCCTGTTCGCCACCGGGCTGACCGAGGGGATCCCGGCCGAGGCCGAGGAGGTGCTGACCAAGGACGCGGCGTTCCCCAAGCGCATGGGCAAGCCCGACGAGTACGCTCGCCTGGCCCTTGCAATGGTGGAGAACCCCATGCTCAACGGCTCGACGATTCGCCTTGACGGTGGGTCAGCGGTTCGCTGCCAAGTGAGCAATCCAGCCCGTCCTTAGCTCCGCCTGGTCACCGGTCTCCCGGACGATTGGAAGATTGGGTCGACGGTCACTGCGGGATGGCCCGCCGGCCACCACGGCCCACCCACCCGTGCCGACGTCGCCGAAGTCGTCTGGGTGGACCACTGGGAGACGCGCCTCCCGTGACGCCTGCGGGTCGTCGGTGGACGTCCCGCTGGCTAGCCCTTCGGCCGCTCGGGGAGCGTGCCGGGCGGTTCGCCGCCCCCGTGCACCAGGAGGTTCGCGCCGGCGATGTGGGATGCCATGTCCGACGCCAGGAAGACGCACGACGCGCCCACGTCCTCGGGCGTGGCCAGCCGGCCCAGGGGGACGCCGGACCGGAGGGCCGCGATGTGCTCCTGGTCGTTGCCAAAGTGCGTCCTGAAGATCTCGTCTGTGCCGACGATCCCGGCGGTGACCGCGTTGACGCGCACCTTCGGGGCGAACTCGACGGCCAGCGACTGGGTGAGGTTGATCAGGCCCGCCTTCGCCGCGCCGTAGGCGGCCGCCCCGGGCGACGCGCCCAGCCCATTGACCGAGCAGATGTTGATGATCGACCCGCCGTCGGCCGCCTGCATGAGATCGTTCGCCTGCTGCGCGACGTAGAGCGGCGCCAGCAGGTTCAGCGTGATGACCGACGTGAGGAAGCGGGGGGACGTCCCGGCGACGAACGCCGGTGGAGTCCCACCGGCGTTGTTGATCACCACGTCGAGGCGTCCGGACGCGGCGACCGTGGCCTCCAACATGGCCTTGACGGAGTCCACGTCGCGCACGTCGGCGGCGACGTAGCGCGCGGTCCGACCGTCGACCGACGGCAGCGTCTCCGGAGCGTTCCGCCCGGACACCAACACGTCGGCGCCGTGGGCCAGGAACGTCTCCGCGATGCCTCGGCCGACGCCCCTCGTCCCGCCGGTCACCAAGACCGTGCGACCCGTCAGACTCAACGCACCTTGCATCGTCTCGTCCTCGTTCTCCCCGGCAATGCGCGTCTCTAGGATCCCTCGCTCAATGACGGACCCTACTGTGGGGCCCATGGGCCACTGCTCATCGAGAACAGTGCTGTTGCGAGATAGAAACTTCGTTCTCACCCGGCTACGCTCTCCGGGTGGTCAGCTGTTCGGGGTCGGGGGCCGCTTGGTGAGCCAGATCGAGGAGCTGCAATCGGCCTACGAGCGCTCGGTCGACCTGGGCGAGCACCTCGTCACTCCAGCTCGACCTCGCGAGGACACCGTGGACGGCGATGAGGTCACGATCGAGCTCGCCGTGACGCCGAACGTCGGACCTCGTGGTCCACTACCTTCGCCCGCTCGTGGCCAGCCCGGCGCGGGCCGTCGCCCGGGTCGCGCAGCGGGGCCGCCGGAGGATCGTCATCCGCGTAGAGGTCACGGACGGCGACGGGCGGCTCGCCGCCGTGTCGACAGCCGGCTTCTCGGTGTTGGAGCCCGGGTCGGAACGCAGGCCGGCCGAACCGAACCAGTCAACGATGGAGTGATCACATGACCGCTGAGACCCGCATGCTCATCGACGGCGAGCTCGTCGAAGCCGAGGGCGGCCGCACGTTCGACAACGTCAACCCCGCGACGGAGGAGGTGATCGGCCAGGTGGCTGACGGCTCGGCGGCCGACATGGCTGGGGCGGTCGGCGCCGCCCGTCGGGCGTTCGACACCACCGACTGGGCCACCAATCGGGAGCTGCGCAAGCACTGCCTCACCCAGTTGCAGGCGGCGCTCGTCGCCGAAGCCGAGGAACTGCGCAGCGAGCTCGTCTCCGAGGTCGGCTGTCCCGTCCTGATCACCTACGGCCCCCAGCTCGACGCTCCGCTCCGCGAGTCGCTCGTCTGGCCGACCGAGATGATCGACCGGTACGAGTGGGAGCGGCCGCTCGGCCCGCACGACGGCATCGGCATCGGCTACCAGACCGATCGCTTCATCTGGAAGGAGGCAAAGGGGGTGATCGGCGTCATCGTCCCGTGGAACTTCCCGTTCGAGATCACGATGAACAAGCTCGGCCCCATCCTCGCGATGGGGAACACCTGCGTCATCAAGCCGGCGCCGGACACTCCTTGGAACGCCACGCGCGTCGGCCGGATCATCGCCGAGCGGACCGACATCCCTCCCGGCGTGGTCAACATCGTCACC